>NZ_DBFNWJ010000015.1:0-4009 GCF_048426865.1 Candidatus Allofournierella merdipullorum | reverse complement strand
TGAATGACCTCCCTTTGCTTGCTTGTGCAGTTGGCAGACCGCACTCCCAGTATAGCAAAGGGAGTTTTTCTTTTCCCATTATCGACATTAGTCTTCTTTTGAACCACTCGCCTAGCGAGTGGTTTTCGATATACAAAAAAGAGGCCCGCGGCTGCGGGCCTCTTTTTATTCCAGAATGTAGGCGTTCACGATCTCGCCGTAATACGCGGTGTGAAAATCCCGGTTGCGGCCGTGAAAATCCGGCTCCACGTCCTGGGGGTGATATTTCTCCCGGATGGCCGGGGGAATGGCGGCGGCCTCCTGGTGCTGGCGGTAAATGACCTTGCACTCCAACGTCAGCGGCAGCTGGGCGATGGCGGGAGCGGCCACCTTCTGCCCGGGCACGGCGGTCAGCCCCGCAAGGGCGAATTTGTCGCAGTCCCGCCCGGTGCGGGTGCCGCACAGGCCCAGGATGCGCTTGTCGAAAGGGCCCACCGGCACGTTCACCGTGAACTCGCCGCTTTCTTCCAGCAGCTCATAGGTGAAACGGTGGCTGCGCACAAAGGCAATGAACACCGGCCGGCCCCACTCCACGCCCACGGTGCCCCAGCCGATGGTCATGGTGTTGATTTTTTCGCCGGCCCGGGTGGTCAGCAGCACGCCGGGGTCCAGTGCTTTGGCGATGACGCCGGCGTATTCCAGCGGGTCGATGGGCTTGGAAACGTACATGGAAAACGGCCTCCTTTGCGCATTTCGGTATGCTTTCAGCATAGACCTGCGGCAAAGCGCTGTCAACTGCCTTTTTGCCACCGCCGAAACGCCGCCTTTTCTTGACAATCTGCCGTCTTCATGCTATACTTTGCGCGTATCGATTGTGTGCTTTGGGCCGTCTGTGCGGCCGGGCAGCAAAATATGCTGAACAACTGGAGATGTCGTTATGGAAAGAATCAAGACCATCGAGACCCGGAACCTCTGCGAGAGCGCCAAGAACGGCGGCTGCGGCGAGTGCCAGACCTCCTGCCAGTCCGCTTGCAAGACCTCCTGCGGTGTTGCGAACCAGAAGTGCGAGAACGCTGACAAGTAAACTTCTAAACTTCCAGGAAAGCCGCCGAACAATAAGGCGGCTTTTTTGTGCTTAAATTCGGAGGATACAATGATCCATCAATACCAGCTCAACGGCTACAACATCGTGCTGGACACCTGCTCCGGCGCCATCCATGTGGTGGACGAGGTGGCCTATGACCTCATCGCCGGCTACAAGAACGAGCCGGAGGAAGACCTCATCCGCCGCGTTTGCGAGAAATACAAGGACAGGTCGGACGTCACCGAGGCCGAGGTGCGCCAGTGCCTGGAGGACGTGAAAGGCCTGGAGACGGCAGGCAAGCTCTACAGCCCGGACACCTTTGCCGACCTGGCCGGTCAGTTCAAGGGCAAGCGGGAGAACGTCATCAAGGCCATGTGCCTGCATGTGGCCCACACCTGCAACCTCAACTGCTCCTACTGCTTTGCCAGCCAGGGCAAATACCATGGCGAGCGGGCGCTGATGAGCCTGGAGGTAGGCAAGCGCGCGCTGGACTTCCTCATCGAGAACTCCGGCACCCGCCGCAATCTGGAAGTGGATTTCTTCGGCGGCGAGCCGCTGATGAACTGGGACGTGGTCAAGCAGCTGGTGGCCTACGCCCGCCAGCGGGAGAAGGAGTGCGGCAAGAACTTCCGCTTCACCCTCACCACCAACGGTATGCTCATTGATGATGACGTCATCGACTTTGCCAACCGTGAAATGAACAACGTGGTTCTGAGCCTGGACGGCCGCAAGGAAATTCACGACCGCCTGCGGGTGGACTACGCCGGCAACGGCAGCTATGACCGCATTGTGCCCAAGTTCCAGGAGTTCGTGCGCCGCCGGGGCGACAAAGAGTATTACATGCGGGGCACCTTCACCCACGCCAACCCCGACTTCACCAAGGACGTGTTCCACATGGCCGACCTGGGCTTTGACCGCCTGAGCATGGAGCCGGTGGTCTGCGCGCCGGACGACCCCGCCGCCCTCACCGACGAGGACATCCAGGTGGTGCTGAAAGAGTACGAGAAACTGGCCATCGAGATGATCGAGCGCAAAAAGGCGGGCAAGCCCTTCGTGTTCTACCACTACATGCTGGACCTCACCGGCGGCCCCTGCATCTACAAGCGCCTGTCCGGCTGCGGCAGCGGCACCGAGTATGTGGCCGTCACCCCCTGGGGCGACCTCTACCCCTGCCATCAGTTCGTGGGCGAAGAGGCCTACAAGCTGGGCGACATCTGGCAGGGCGTGACCAACGAGGCCGTGCGGGAGGAGTTCCGCGGCTGCAACGCCTACTCCCGTCCCGAGTGCCGGGACTGCTGGGCCCGCCTCTACTGCTCCGGCGGCTGCGCCGCCAACGCCTACCACGCCACCGGCAGCATCGGCGGCGTGTACAAGCAGGGCTGTGAGCTGTTCAAAAAGCGCATCGAGTGCGCCATCATGATGCAGATCGCCCAGGGCGAACTGTAATGGATACCCCTGTCTGCGACTTCGTTGCCGCCTACGAAAAAAGCGGCGTCGCCCGTCTGCACATGCCCGGCCACAAGGGCAAAGGCCCACTGGCCTGCGAAGGACGGGACATCACCGAGATCGCCGGCGCCGACAGCCTCTATGAAGCTGGCGGCGTCATCGCCGCGAGCGAGAGCAATGCCGCCGCTCTCTTCGGCGCAAGCGCCACCTTCTATTCCGCCGGCGGCTCCAGCCAATGCGTGGGAGCCATGCTCTGCCTTGCGCTGCAAAAAAGCAAGAGCCGGGTGGTGCTGGCCGCCCGCAATGCCCACAAGTCCTTTCTGCACGCGGCGGCCCTGCTGGACGCGGATGTGCGCTGGCTTTGGCCCCAGCCTTACTCGCTGCTGCGCTGCCCGGTGACCCCCGACATGCTGGAAGCGGCCCTGGCGGCCCTGCCCGAAGCGCCGGCGGCGGTGTACGTCACCAGCCCGGACTATCTGGGCAACGTGCAGCCGGTGTCGCAATTGGCCGAGGTCTGCCACGCCCGCGGCGTGCCCCTTTTAGTGGACAACGCCCACGGGGCGTATCTCCATTTTCTGCCCAAACCTGCCCATCCGCTGGACGAGGGTGTGGACCTCTGCTGCGACTCCGCCCACAAGACTCTGCCGGTGCTCACCGGCGGCGCCTACCTTCACCTGGGCCACGGGATTTTGAGCGCGGAGGAAGGAGAAGTGCGGGCGGCGCTGTCGCTGTTTGGCTCCACCAGCCCGTCCTATCTGATTTTGCAGTCACTGGACGCCTGCAACCGGTATCTGGCCGACGAGGCACGCCCCCGGCTGGCCGACTGCGTCAAGGCGGTGGCGGCGCTGAAAGCTGACCTTGCGGCTCAGGGCTGGGCCGTGGCGGAGGGCGAGGCGCTCAAGGTGACGCTCCGCGCTTCGGAACGCGGCTGGCGGGGCGACGCGCTGGCGGACTTTCTGCGTCAAAAGGGCGTGGAATGTGAGTACGCCGACCCGGACCATCTTGTTTTGATGGTCACGCCCCAGAACGCCCCGGAGGACCTGGAAAAGGTGCGCGCCGCCCTGGCGGCCGCGGGGCAGGGGAGCAAAGCGCTCCAAACCCCGCCGCAGATGGCCCGGCCCCGGCAGGCCATGCCCATCCGGACCGCCCTGCTGGCCCCCGCCGAAGAAGTTCCGGTGGCGGCTGCGGCGGGCCGCGTCTGCGCCGCCCCCACGGTGGGCTGCCCCCCGGCAGTTCCGGTGGCGGTGAGCGGCGAAGTGATTGGCCCGGACGCCGCCGCGGTCTTTGACTATTACGGGATAAAAACCCTGCGCGTGGTGCGCTGAAAGCAAACAAGCCCCCGGCTGCTGCTGGGGGCTTTTTTTGTATATCGAAAACCACTCGCTAGGCGAGTGGTTCAAAAGAAGACTAATGTCGATAATGGGAAAAGAAAAACTCCCTTTGCTATACTGGGAGTGCGGTCTGCCAACTGCACAAGCAAGCAAAGGGAGGTCATTCAAA
>NZ_DBFNWJ010000014.1:0-45942 GCF_048426865.1 Candidatus Allofournierella merdipullorum | reverse complement strand
GTGCATATATATACTACATCATAGCGGCAAAGTTTACCCTTGTCAAACGGCGCTGCGCCCCGAAAGGGGCGTTTTTGGCCCGAAAAGGCGGCGCAGAGGGCCGCAGGCGGCGCTATTTTGCAAACAAAGGGGCAAAAAGGGGCAGGAAAGTAGTTTACTTTGCACATTGGTTTTGATAAAATAATATACAGCAGAAGCTGTCCGCGTTTGCGGAAAACCGGCGCTGCCGGTTTTTCGTGCGCGCGGGCAGAGATGACGCAGACCTGCCAGCGATGGCAGCAAACGTTAAATCACATGCTATGGAGGAAGAGAAATGCCTAGAGCGAAACAGTCCATGGATGGCAACACCGCGGCGGCGCATGTAGCCTATGCGTTCACCGAAGTTGCGGCCATCTACCCCATCACCCCGTCGAGCCCCATGGCCGACTACGTCGACCAGTGGTCCGCCGCCGGCCAGAAGAACATCTTCGGCACCCAGGTCAAGGTCATGGAGATGCAGTCTGAGGCTGGTGCCGCGGGCGCTGTGCACGGCAGCCTGGCCGCCGGCGCCATGACCACCACCTTCACCGCCAGCCAGGGCCTGCTGCTGATGATCCCCAACATGTACAAGATCGCCGGCGAGCTGCTGCCCAGCGTGTTCCACGTGTCTGCCCGTACCGTGGCCAGCCACGCGCTGAACATCTTCGGCGACCACAGCGACGTCTACGCCTGCCGTCAGACCGGTTTCGCCATGCTGGCCGAGACCAATCCCCAGGAAGTCATGGACCTGTCCGCTGTTGCCCACCTGGCCGCCATCGAGGGCCGCGTTCCCTTCATCAACTTCTTCGACGGCTTCCGTACCAGCCACGAGATCCAGAAGATCGAGAAGTGGGACTACGCCGATCTGGCCGAGATGGTCAACTGGGACGCCATCCAGCAGTTCCGTGACCATGCGCTGAACCCCGAGAACCCCTCCATGCGCGGCAGCCACGAGAACGGCGATATCTTCTTCCAGCACCGCGAGGCCTGCAACAAGTACTACGAGGCTCTGCCCGCTGTGGTCGAGAAGTACATGGCCAAGGTCAACGAGAAGCTGGGCACCGACTACCAGCTGTTCAACTACTACGGCGCCGCCGACGCCGACCGCGTGATCGTTGCCATGGGCTCCATCTGCGACGTGGCCGAGGAAGTCATCGACTACCTCACCGCCCACGGCGAGAAGGTGGGCCTGGTGAAGGTGCGGCTGTACCGTCCCTTCGTGGCCGAGAAGCTGCTGGCCGCCATCCCCGCCACCGCCAAGAAGATCGCCGTGCTGGACCGCACCAAGGAGCCCGGCAGCCTGGGCGAGCCTCTGTTCCTGGACGTGGTCACCGCCCTGCGCGAGGCCGACAACGACGCCGAGGTCATCGGCGGCCGCTACGGTCTGGGCAGCAAGGACACCCCGCCCTCCAGCGTGTTCGCTGTGTATGAGGAGCTGGCCAAGGCCGAGCCCAAGGCCCGCTTCACCATCGGCATCGTGGACGACGTCACCGGCCTGTCCCTGGAGGAGAAGCCCGCGCCCAACACCGCTGCCGAAGGCACCAAGGAGTGCAAGTTCTGGGGTCTGGGCGGCGACGGCACCGTTGGCGCCAACAAGAACAGCACCAAGATCATCGGCGACCACACCGACAAGTATATCCAGGCCTACTTCCAGTACGACTCCAAGAAGACCGGCGGCGTGACCATCAGCCACCTGCGCTTCGGCGACAAGCCCATCAAGAGCCCCTACTACATCAACAAGGCTGACTTTGTGGCCTGCCACAACCCCAGCTACGTTGTGAAGGGCTTCAAGATGGTGCAGGACGTCAAGCCCGGCGGCGTGTTCATGATCAACTGCCAGTGGTCTGACGAAGAGCTGGCTCACCATATGCCCGCCGAGTCCAAGCGCTACATCGCCCAGAACAACATCCAGCTGTACACCATCAACGCCATCGACAAGGCCGTTGAGATCGGCCTGGGCAAGCGCACCAACACCATCCTGCAGTCCGCGTTCTTCGCGCTGGCCGGCGTGCTGCCCCGCGAGGACGCCATCAAGTATATGAAGCAGGCCGCCGAGAAGACCTTCGCCAAGAAGGGCCAGGCCATCGTTGAGATGAACTGGAAGGCCATCGACGCCGGCTTCGACGCCTACCACAAGGTGGAAGTTCCCGCCGACTGGGCCAACGCCGCCGACGAGGCCGCCGGCGCCGCTCTGGAGGGCAACCCCGCCACCGTGGAGATGGTGAAGAACATTCTGGAGCCCGTCTCCAAGATGGACGGCGACAGCCTGCCTGTTTCCGCCTTCGAGAAGTACGTGGACGGCCAGTTCGAGCAGGGCGCTTCCGCCTACGAGAAGCGCGGCGTCGCGGTGAACGTTCCCGAGTGGAACCCCGACACCTGCATCCAGTGCAACCAGTGTGCTTTCGTCTGCCCCCATGCCACCATCCGTCCCTTCGCTCTCACCGCCGACGAGGCCGCGGGGGCTCCCGCCGCTCTGAAGAGCAAGGCCATGAACGGCAAGGGCTGCGAGAACTACGTCTTTGCCATGACCGTCTCTCCCCTGGACTGCATGGGCTGCGGCGTTTGCGTGAACGTCTGCCCCACCGCCGCCAAGGGCACCCTGAAGATGGTGCCCCAGGAGAGCCAGGCCGCCCAGCAGGAAGTCTTCGACTACTGCGTCGAGAACATCCGCAAGAAGGACGGCATGATGCCCGAGACCAGCGTGAAGGGCAGCCAGTTCAACCAGCCCCTGCTGGAGTTCTCCGGCAGCTGCGCCGGCTGCGCCGAGACCGCTTATGCCCGTCTGGTCACCCAGCTGTTCGGTGAGCGTATGTACATCTCCAACGCCACCGGCTGCTCTTCCATCTGGGGCGGCCCCGCTGCCACCTCTCCCTACACCACCAGCAAGGTGAGCGGCCATGGTCCTGCCTGGGCGAACAGCCTGTTCGAGGACAACGCCGAGCACGGCCTGGGCATGTATCTGGGCCAGAAGGTGATCCGCGAGTCTCTGGCCGCGAAGCTGCACGAGCTGGCTGAAGTGACCACCAGCGAGAGCAAGAAGGCTGCCATCGAGGAGTACTTCGCCACCTACGAGGACGGCAAGGCCAACACCCCTGCCACCGAGAAGCTCATTGCCGAGCTGGAGGCCGATCCCGACTGCAAGTACAGCAAGGAGATCCTGCCCAAGAAGAACTACCTCTCCAAGAAGAGCGTGTGGATCTTCGGCGGCGACGGCTGGGCCTACGACATCGGCTTCGGCGGCCTGGACCATGTCCTGGCTTCCGGCGAGGACGTGAACGTCTTCGTGTTCGATACCGAGGTCTACTCCAACACCGGCGGCCAGGCTTCCAAGGCCAGCCAGATCGGCCAGGTGGCTCAGTTCGCCGCCGCCGGCAAGGCCATCGGCAAGAAGAGCCTGAGCGAGATCGCCATGAGCTACGGCTACGTCTACGTTGCCCAGATCGCCATGGGCGCTGACATGAACCAGACCATGAAGGCCATCACCGAGGCCGAGAGCTACCATGGTCCCTCCCTCATCATCGGCTACGCTCCCTGCGAGATGCACGGTGTGAAGGGCGGCATGACCAACTGCCAGGCCGAGATGAAGAAGGCCGTGGCTGCCGGCTACTGGAACATGTTCCGCTTCGATCCCCGCAAGAAGGCCGAGGGCGCCAATCCCTTCAGCCTGGATTCCAAGCCCGCCACCGCGGACTACAAGGAGTTCATCTCCAACGAGACCCGTTACAGCCGCCTGAAGCTGGCCTTCCCCGAGCGCGCCGAGGCGCTGTTCGACCTGGCCGACAAGAAGGCGAAGGAGCGCTACGAGTACCTGGAGAAGCTGGTCAAGCTCTACGAGTAATCGAAACGCCCGAACAGCATAATAAAAGGGCCCCCGCGTTTTGCGGGGGCCTTTTTTGTGCGCCCTTCATCTAAAGAAAAGCCTGCCCCATGTTTTTGTACGCCCTTCATCGAAAGGTCAACTGGTCCCATATTTTTGTACGCCCTTTATCTAATGGTCAGCCTGTCCCATATTTTTGTACGCCCTTCATTCAGCTTTTGCCCGTCCTCTGTTGAAAGGCCGGCATTTCCCAACATTCCTGCCCGCCCGTGTTGAAAACCCCGGGCGTTCGTCCGGCGCGAAAAAAGCCGTCCCCTCCCCTGCTTTGCCTGTCTCTTTAAAAACCGCTCACAGCCGGGCGCACAGGTCCCGGATGTGCTCAAAGAGATATTGCTCCTGTCTCGCGAAGGGGCTGTCCGGCAGGGTGACGAAGGTGAAGGGCCGGGTGAGGGAGAAATCCTTCTCCGCCAGCCGTGCCAGCCGCCCGCCGGCCAGAAGGGGCGCGGCGGCCACTTCATAGGCAAAGGTCACGCCCTTGTCCGCCGCCGCCAGCTCCAGCAGCACCGGCACGCTCTCGAACACGTGGCAGCCGGCAAAATCCTCCGCCGCAAGGCCCCGGGCCGCCAGCGCGCTCTCCAGAATCTCCCGGCTGCCGCTGCCCGTCTCCCGCACCAGCAGCGGCGCGGAGCACAGCGACGCCAGCGTTTTGCACCCCGCCCAGCGGCCCTCCGCCGCCCCCAGCGCCGAGAAACGGGCGGTGTAAAAGGGCCGGCAGCAGTAGCGCCGGTGGCTGGCGTTGCCCTCGATGAGGGCGAACTCAATTTCTCCCTTGTCCAGCTCCTCCAGCAGGGTGCGGGTGTTGTGCAGGCGCATCTGCAGCGACCGTTTGGGCAGCGCGTCCAGCATCGCCGGTGCCAGCCGGGGCATCAGCCCCTCGCCGATGCTCCGGGTCACCCCGAAGTGCAGCGGGGCCGCCTCCCCTTGGGCCAGCGCCGCCCGCAGCTGGGCCTCCATCGCTGGCAGCCGCCGCGCCAGCCGGTAGAACCGGGCCCCCGCCTCGGTCAGCGTCAGCCGCCGGCCCTCTTTGGCGAACAGCTTCACCCCGTACTCCGCTTCCAGCGAGCGGATGTGCTGGGTCACCGCCGGCTGGCTCAGATGCAGTGCCTCGGCGCAGCGCACCGTGGTTTTTTCCTCCACCAGCGTGAGAAAGGTGGTCAGCTTCGGGTCCACCATCTCCCGTTCCCTCCTTTTTCCATAATGTATAAGAAAACGTGATAGTTTCTCGCCTGTCTCTAAATTGATTTTATATGAAACGGGCCGTATAATCAAGGCGAGCCGCCCCGAAAAGGGGCAAAAAATCAAGAGGAACGGGGAAAAACAATGGTGAAGGAACACGTTTTGAAAAAAGCGCCGGGCTTTGCGGCCTGTCTGGTCATCGGGCTCATCGCCCAGGGCATCGCCAAGTTCGTGCCTTCGGTGGGCGCGGCGCTGTTTGCCATCGGCATCGGCATGGTGTGCGGCAACACCTTTTTGAATAAATCCTGCATGGACGAGGGCACCAAGTTCTCCGAGCGCAGCCTGCTGGAATATTCCATCGTGCTCACCGGCGCAACGCTGGTGCTCAGCGACATCATCGCCGTGGGCCTGGGCGGCGTGGGCTTCATCGCCTGCCAGATGGCCCTCACCATCACCGCCGCCTATCTCATCGGCCGGCGGTTCGGCTTCGGCCGCCGCTTCTGCCTGCTGATGGGCGCGGGCAACGCGGTGTGCGGCTCCAGCGCCATTGCTACCGTCTCCCCGGTGGTGGGCGCCGACAGCAAAGACAAGGGCATCTCCATCACCATCGTCAACGTCACCGGCACCGTGCTGATGGTGCTGCTGCCGGTCATCACCGGCCTGGTCTACGGCCACGCCATGCTGCCCACCACCGCCATGATCGGCGGCGTGATGCAGTCCATCGGCCAGGTCATCGCCTCCGCCGGCCTGGTGGGCCCCGAGTATGTGCCCGACGCCACCATCTTCAAGATCATCCGTATCGTGTTCATCGTGCTGGTGGCGCTGGCCTTCTCCCGCCTCAACCCCGAGGAGGAGGGCAGCCTCTTCGCCGGCGGCAAAGCGGCGGGCGGCGTCAAGGCCGGCGTGCCCTGGTTCATCATCGGCTTCTTCATTCTGGCGGTGGTGAACACCCTGGGCGTGGTGCCCGCTCCGGTGAGCGCGGCGGCCAAGTTCATCAGCGGCCAGTTCGAGATCATCGCCCTTGCGGCCATCGGCATGCGGGTCAAGTTCCGGGATCTGGTCAAGGAAGGCCCCCGCGCTTTGGGCTACGGCCTGTCGGTGGGCGCCTGCCAGGTGCTCTTCGCGCTGGGTCTGATCCGGCTGTTCCTGCTGTAAAACAAGCGGCGTTTCCCCACCGGGAAACGCCGCTTTTCATTTTATCCGGCATAGGATATAATGGGTCTGTATCCTGCAAATAAAGGAGGGGGCCCCATTGTCCGTGAAGCGCAGAACGTCCCGCTGGAAGGAACAAGTCACCGATCTGGCCTTTGATCTGGCCGGCAGCGTTCTCATGGGGGTGGGCGTCTACACCTTCGCCCTCAAGGGCGGCTTTGCCACCGGCGGCCTGTCGGGCATGGCCCTCATCATCAACTATCTGTGGGGCCTGCCTGTGGGCACGGTGACGCTGCTTTTGAACGTGCCGCTGGTGCTGCTCACCTGGCGCACCCTGGGCCACGTCTTTTTCCTCAAAAGCCTGCGCACCATGGTCATCAGCACCGTCATCATCGACCTGGTGCTTCCCCTCTTCCCCGTCTACGAGGGCAGCCGCCTGCTGGCGGCGGGGTTCAGCGGCGTGCTGATGGGCGCGGGGCTGTCCCTCATCTATATGCGGGGCTCCTCCACCGGCGGCACCGACTTCCTCATCCACGCCGCCAAGCGCAAAGCCCCCCACATCAGCTTCGGCAACCTCAGCCTTGCCATCGACGCGTCGGTCATCCTGCTGGGCATCCCCGCCTTCGGCGACATCGACGCCGCCCTCTACGGCATGGTCAGCGCCTTCGCCCTCACCATCGTGATGGATAAAATCATCTACGGCGCGGGCAGCGGCAAGCTGGTGCTGGTCATCACCAACGAGGGCGCGGCGGTGGCAAAGGCCATCAACGACGCGGTGGAGCGGGGCAGCACCCTGGTGGACGTGACCGGCAGCTACTCCGGCCTTGCCCGGCAGATGGTGATGTGCGCCTGCTCCAACAACGAGGTGTTCAAGGTGCGCCTGGCGGCCCACCGGCTGGACCCCGGCGCGCTGGTGATGATCTGCGAGGCCAGCGAGGTGTTCGGCGAGGGCTTCCGCCCCCCGGAAGTGAATGAAAAAAGCGGCTAAAGCCACATCAAATCTCCATTTTTCTTGCAAAACCGACCCGCTCCGTTTACAATGTGTATAAACCCCGACTTTCCACAGAGATGTTGAAAACCCTGTTGAAAGTGTTGGAAACCCCACCACAACCCATTAGTTTTCAACAATTCAGGCCGGAAATTCAAGGTCGGATAACTTTTTGTTGAATGGAAAGCCTGAAAATGCCAAAAATGCGGGTGAAAGAGACACCTGCAAAGCATACAACAAAACAACAACCCGCGGCCCCGGCCGCAGCCTAAGGAGGACAAACGCCATGAATTGGCTGGCAAAAATGCAGTACCGTTACGGCCGCAAAGCGCCGAAAAACCTGATGCTGGTGGTGGCCGGCGGCCAGATCGCCGCCTGGCTGGTCATCATGCTGGTGAACAGCAGCGTGTATTACCTGCTGCAGCTCACCCGATCGGGCCTGGCCCATCTGGAGCTGTGGCGGCTGGTGAGCTTCGTGTTCAGCCCGTCCCTCACCATGAACCCGCTGTTCTTCGCCCTGGAGGTCTACCTCGTTTACTGGATCGGCACCTCCCTGGAGCGGGCCTGGGGCGCTTTCACCTTCGACGTCTACTTCCTGTTGGGCATGGCGGGGGCCTGGGCCTCCTGCCTGATCACCGGCTGGGGCAGCAGCGAGGCGCTGTTCTATTCCCTGTTCTTCGCCTTCGCCTGGCTCTTCCCCGATATGCAGCTGATGCTCTTCTTCGTGATCCCTGTGAAGGTGAAGTGGCTGGGCTGGATCGCCGGCGGCCTGTATGTGCTGCAGGTGGCCTCTCTGCTCATCACCTTCCAGTTCGCCCAGGCGCTGGCCACGGTGCTGGGGCTTGTGAACTTCATCGTCTTCTTCGGGCCGGACATCTTCCGCCGCCTCAAGAATGACGCCGAGACCCGCCGTCGCCGCCGTGAGTGGGAAAACCAGTGGCGGGGCCGCTGAAAAAAGACAAAACGAGCGCAGGCGCGCCGGGGCAAAGGGCTTCGGCGCGCCGTTTTTTGTGGAAATCCGCGATGTTGTGTGGTATAATGAAAGAACAGAAACGGCTTTGCCGCCGCGGCAGGCCGGAAAGGGGTATGATACCATGAAACTCATCACTGCCATCGTCAACAAAGAGGACGCGAAACAGGTCTGTAACCACCTCATCCAGGAGGGCTTCTCCGTCACCCGTCTGTCCACCACCGGCGGCTTTCTGATGGCCGGCAACATGACCCTGATGATCGGCACCGACGATGAGAAGGTGGATCCCTGCATCCAGATCATCGCCCAGCACTGCAAGCAGCGCACCGAGGTTGTGCCCAGCACCGCCAGCTACGGCATCGGCGTGGCCACCGCCTATCCGCTGCAGGTCACCGTGGGCGGCGCCACCATCTTCGTCACCAACGTGGAGCGCTTCGAAAAGCTGTGATGCTGGAGCGCATCCGGGGCAACGAAGCCTTTAAAAAAAGCGTTCAGGCCGCCCTGCAGGCAGGGCGGCTTTCCAATAGTGTGCTTTTGTGCGCCGAGGAGGGCTGCGGCGCGGGCTTTGCCGCCCGCTGCCTTGCGGCCGACTTCCTCTTCCCCGAAGGGGGCGACGCCGCCGAGGCGGTGCTGGCCGGGCGCAGCAGCGAGTGCATCGAGGTGCGGGGCCAGGGCCAGCGGGGGGAGATTTTGGTGGGCCAGGCCCGCCAGGTGCGCAGCCTTGTGCACGAGACCGCCCTCTCCGCCGCGGGCCGGGTGGTCATTTTTTACGGCGCCCATCACATGAACCCCTCCGCCTCCAACGCCCTGCTGAAAGTGCTGGAGGAGCCCCCTGCCGGGGTGCTGTTCCTCCTTACCGCCCCCAGCGCCGCCGCCGTGCTTGCCACCATCCGCAGCCGCTGCGGCCTGTTCCAGCTGAGCCCGGTGAGCACGGCCCAGTGCGAGGCATATCTCAAAGAGACCTGTCCCGCCTGCCCCGACCCGGCGCTGCTGGCCCGGGTCTACGCCGGGCGCATCGGCCCCGCGAAGGCCGCCGCCTCCGACCCTGCCGCCCGCCGCACCCTGGACGAGGCGCTGGCGCTGGCCAAGGCCGTGGGCAAAGCCGACCGTTACGAGACGCTGCGGCTGCTCTCCGCCTTTGAAAAGGACCGCGCCGCCGCCGCCCGCCTACTGGAGGGCCTGGCCTGCGTGGCCGCCGCCGTGCTGGAGGGCGCCGAGGGGCTGGGCCTTTCCCTGCCTGCCGCCGCCCGCTGCGCCCGGGGCTGCACCGAGGCCCGCCGCTCGCTGGACCGCAGCCTCAACCAGAAGCTGCTGTTCACCCTTTTGGCGGCAAACCTCTGCGAAGCGGCCGGCTGAAGGCCGGCCCCGTGTTTTTGATTTTTCTTCGGGCGGACGAAGTGTCCCCCACCTTTCTTCCCTCTTTCGCTCTTGCCCAAAACCTGCCGCGGGCAAGGGACCTGACACCCACGCCCGGCGGCCGGGCAAAAGAGAGTTGACCCCATGAAAACAGTCATTTCAGTGCGCTTCAAGGCCAGCGGAAAGGCCTACTATTTCGACCCCACCGGCTTTGACGTCAAGGAGGGGGATTACGTTGTGGTGGAGACCGCCCGCGGCGTGGAATGCGGCGAGGTGGTGGCCGGCCCCCATGACCTGCCGGACAGCCAGGTGGGCCGGGAGCTGAAGCCCATCCAGCGGATGGCCGACTCGGTGGACGTGCGCCGGATGGAAAAGAACCGGGCGGACGAAAAAGCCGCCTTTGCGCTGTGCAACGAGCGCATCGCCGCCCACAAGCTGGAGATGAAGCTGGTGGAGGCGGAGTACAATCTGGACCGCGCCAAGATCGTCTTCTTCTTCACCGCCGACGGCCGTGTGGACTTCCGGGAGCTGGTGAAGGACCTGGCCAGCGCTTTGCACACCCGCATCGAGCTGCGCCAGATCGGCGTGCGGGACGAGAGCAAGATGAAAGGCGGCCTTGGCATCTGCGGCCAGCCCTTCTGCTGCAGCCGCTTTTTGAAGGACTTCCAGCCGGTGTCCATCAAGATGGCCAAGGAGCAGGGCCTGTCCCTCAACCCCACCAAGATCTCCGGGGCCTGCGGGCGGCTGATGTGCTGCCTTGCTTACGAGCACAAGGCCTATGAATACCTCAACAGCATCACCCCCATGAACGGCAGCGTGGTGCGCACGCCGGACGGCGAGGGCGTGGTCATCGAGGCAAACCCCGTCAGCGGTATGCTGAAGGTGCGCTTTGCCAGTGAGGCGCTGGCCCCCAAATACTACAAGCGCAGCGAGTGCGTCTACCTGCGGGGCGGCAAGCGTCCCCCCAAGACCCCCGACCCGGACCAGCCCTGATTTTTCAGGATTGCCCCTTGTTCTTTTTCGTTTTTATGCTACAATAATGGCATAAAGGGGGCCTGCCCCCTTTGCACCCGGGCATGCGGCTCGCCGCGCAGGCCGCCCCGTTGCCCGGGCATCCTATGGCGCGGAGAAAAAGGAGAGAATGACCATGGCCTACAAGATCACCGATTCCTGTGTTTCCTGCGGCACCTGTGAGGGCGAGTGCCCCGTCGGCGCCATCAGCCAGGGCGACGGCAAGTACGAGATCAACGCGGACGCCTGCATCGATTGCGGCACCTGCGCTGGCGCTTGCCCTGTTGGCGCCATCGAAGAGGGCTGATTTCAGCTTTTTCTTCGCCGGCAAAACACAAAAAAGAGCGGCGGGGCACCCTGTTCGGGCCCGCCGCTTTTTTGGTTGCAGACCATGGGAGGTGACGGGGTGGAGACAACGGCGGAAACGCTGGCCAACGGCACAAAGGTGTACATCAGCCGGGCCCACCGCTTCGGCACCGACGCCATGCTCCTGTCGGGCTTTGCCCGCCCCCGCCGGGAGGAAACGGCGGTGGACCTGTGCAGCGGCTGCGGCATCGTGGCCCTGCGCTGGCACGATCTGGGCCACCGGGGGCCCTGCCGTGCCGTGGAGGTGGACCCGGAGGGCACCGGCCTGCTGCGGCGGGCGGTGGCCGAAGACCCGGCGCTGGCCCACATCGCGCCGGAATGCGCCGACTTGAACGACCTTCGGGGCGACGGCCTTGCCCATCTGGTGGCGGCCAATCCCCCTTATTTCACCGGGGGCTTCGTCAGCCCCAAAGCCGCCCGGGCCACCGCCCGCCACGAGGGCGGCTGCACCCTGGAGCAGGTGGCCGCCGCCGCGGCGGCCCTGCTGCGGGACGGCGGGCGCTTTGCCCTCTGCCACCGGGCGGACCAGTTCGCCCGGGTGTGTGCGGTGCTCTCCGCCGCGCATCTGGAGCCCAAGCGGGCGGCCTTTGCAAAGCAGGAGGCGGGCGGCACGCCCTGGCTGGTGCTGGTGGAGGCCCAAAAGAACCGCCGCCCCGGCCTGCGCTTCGAGCCGGATGTGCTCATGGCGGACGAGGGCGGCCGCCCCTCGGCCCAGCTTCAAAAAATCTATCGGGAAGGGATGTGACGCCCATGGCCGGCACACTCTATATCGTGGCGACCCCCATCGGCAACCTGGAGGACATGACCCCCCGGGCCGCCGCCACCTTCGGCAGCGTGGATTTCATCGCCGCCGAGGACACCCGGGTCACCCTGAAACTGCTGAACCACCTGGGGCTGAAAAAGCCGCTGGTGAGCTATTACGAACACAACCTCAAGGAGCGGGGCCGCTACATTCTGGACCGCATCCAGGCGGGCGAAAACTGCGCCCTGTGTTCC
This sequence comes from Candidatus Allofournierella merdipullorum, assembly GCF_048426865.1. Taxonomy (NCBI): domain Bacteria; kingdom Bacillati; phylum Bacillota; class Clostridia; order Eubacteriales; family Oscillospiraceae; genus Allofournierella; species Candidatus Allofournierella merdipullorum. The sequence continues at coordinate 34,032 of NZ_DBFNWJ010000014.1, read as the reverse complement.
GACGCGGGCATGCCCGCCATCTCCGACCCCGGCGAGGTCATCGTCACCGACGCCCTGGCCGAGGGCATCAAGGTGGTGCCGGTGCCGGCGGCCAGCGCCTGCGTCACCGCCCTGGCGGTGAGCGGCCAGGCCACCGGGCGCTTTGTGTTCGAGGGCTTTCTGCCCACCAATCTGCGCCAGCGCAAGGAGCGGCTGGACAAGCTCAAAGGCGAGGAGCGCACCGTCATCTTCTACGAAGCGCCCCACAAGCTGCGCATGACCCTGGGCCACCTGCTGGAGACCTTTGGCCCCGACCGCAGCATCACCCTGGCCCGGGAGCTGACCAAGCTCCACGAAGAGGTGGTCAAGACCACCCTGGGCGCGGCGGTGGAATATTACGAGAGCAACAACCCCCGGGGCGAGTATGTGCTGGTGATGGCCGGCGCGTCGCCGGAGGAGAACCGGCCCCAGCCCCCCACCCTGGACCAGGCGGCTGAAACCGCCCGCGCCCTGATGGAGGGCGGCATGAGCGCCAGCGCCGCGGCGAAACAGGCGGCGCAGAATACCCCGTTCAGCAAAAGCCAGATCTACCGGCTGCTGACGCGGCAGGAGGAAGACGAATGAAAACCATCCTTGTACTTTCCGACACCCACGGCTCGGCCAGCGCCTTCACCCGGGTGGCGGCGAAAAACCCGGGGGCCGACGCCCTGATTTTCCTGGGCGACGGCTGCAAAGATCTGGAAAAGGTGCAGGAGCAGCTGCCCATGCCGGTCTACCCGGTGCACGGCAACTGCGACTTCGGCGCCCTGGAGCCGGGCGAGGGCCTGGTGGCCTTTGAGGGCGTGCTGTTCTACTACGTCCACGGCCATCAGTACAACGTCAAATGCGGCTACGAGGACCTGGCCCGCAACGCCATCTGCCGGGGCGCGGACGTGGCCCTGTTCGGCCACTCCCACTGCCCGGACCTGGTGCAGCTGGATAAAGTGACCCTGTTCAACCCGGGCAGCGCGGCGCTGCCCCGCACCGGCCGGCCCACCTACGGCCGCATCACGGTGGAGCAGGGCAAGGCCCCGGTGTTCGAGCATCTGGAGATGCCGGACTATGAGTGAGCCGAAGCTGACAGCGCTGCCCCAGGCGGACAGCACCAATCTTTACTGCAAGGCCCATCTTTCCCAGATGGGCCATTTTGACGCGGTGTGGACCACCTGCCAGACGGCGGGCCGGGGCCGGCGGGGCCATGTGTGGCAGAATGCGCCGGGCGAGGCCCTCTATTACACCATCCTGTTCAAGGAACCGCTGGCCGACCCGGCCTGCCTGTCGCTGGCCTCGGGGCTGGCGGCAGCCCGGGCGCTGGAGGAGTGCTTCGGGGCAGAGTGCGCCCTCAAGTGGCCCAACGACCTGCTGCTGGGCGGCAAAAAGGCGGTGGGCATCCTCTGCGAGGGCTTCGGCGGCGCCTTTGTCAGCGGCATCGGGGTGAACCTGGGCCAGACGCCGGAATTTTTCGCCGCCGCCGGCCTGCCCCACGGGGTGAGCGTGGCGGGGCATCTGGGCCGTCCCCTGCCCCCCGACGCGCCCCAGCGGCTGGCCCAAAGCCTCAGCCGCCATTTCATGGAGGACGCCGACCTGCGGGCTTTTTACCGGGAAGGCTTCGGCCCCCTGCGGGCGGACTACCTGCCCCGCTGCGTGAACCTGGGCCGGCAGGTCTGGTTCGAGGGCGGTGAGGGCGTGGCCGAGACGGTGGACGAGCAGGGCCGGCTGGTGGTGGCCGCCCAGGGCGGTCTGCGGCATGTGCTCAGCGGCGAAGTGAGCGTGAAAGGCATCTACGGCCGGGTGTGACCGGCGTGTGCCCCGCATTTGCCGCCGGTCGCGCGAAAAAGGGCAAAAAACAGGATTCACAAAATGTTAACAATGGCTTCAAAATTCTTCCTTAACTTATGGGTATACTAAAATCACAGAACACGGAGCCGCAACCGCTGTTCTGTACATGATTCCTCCTCACACCAAAGCGATACCCCTTAACCGCCTCCCCGTGGTCCGCAAACACGGGGAGGCAATTTTTTTACGCTCCGCCCGGCCCATCTCCTGCTGCCGGCTGTGCCGGCCGCGGCACTGCCGCCGCGTAGTGCGCCTCGGAGCGAACACGCTGCACGGTGCGAGGGCAGCGTGTCCGAAACGCCGCGTGCGGCGGCGGACAGCGACGCGGCCACCCCCGCGCCAAATTCCTTGACCCCTGCGCCGCTCGGGCAGGAACAGGGGCGGCTTTGCGGGAAATGCTCCGCCCGGCCCTCCCCACCGCACGCGGCATCCCGGACATTTTCCACGCCGACGGAAAATGTCCGTTCTGATGCGCACTACGTGGGGAGGCCCGGGCTTCGCCTCGGCTTGCGGTGCCTTTTGCGTCCGTCCGCTCGGCCCTCTCTGCCGCCCCCCTCCCCCGCTGTTGGAATTTATGTCGAAATCTGCTACAATAAAAATACGACTTCCGTCGGCCGCGGCGGGCGCAAACCGTTTGCGCCCCCTTTCCCGGCTGGCCTGAAAACACACACCGCCGCTCCCGTGCGGGGCAGCGGCAAAAGGAGGATATGAGCTATGCAAAACTATTCCGGCGAAGAAGGCCTGCAGTACCATCTTCAGATCCGCCCCGGCGACGTGGGCCGTTATGTGCTGCTGCCCGGCGACCCCAAGCGCTGTGCCAAGATCGCGGCCTACTTTGACAACGCCCGCCTCGTGGCCGACAGCCGCGAGTACGTCACCTACACCGGCACCCTGGACGGCGTGCCCGTGAGCGTCACCTCCACCGGCATCGGCGGCGCGTCCGCCTCCATCGCCATGGAAGAGCTGCACAAGTGCGGCGCCGACACCTTCATTCGTGTGGGCACCTGCGGCGGCATGGAGATGAAGGTAAAGGGCGGCGACATCGTGGTGGCCACCGGCGCCATCCGCATGGAGGGCACCAGCAAGGAATACGCCCCCATCGAGTTCCCCGCCGTGGCCGACCTGCAGGTCACCAACGCCCTGGTGGATTCCGCCCGGGAGCAGGGCTTTACCTGCCACGCCGGCGTGGTGCAGTGCAAGGACGCCTTCTACGGCCAGCACGAGCCCGAGACCAAGCCCGTGAGCTATGAGCTTCAGAACAAGTGGCAGGCCTGGCTGCGTCTGGGCTGCCTTGCCAGCGAGATGGAATCCGCCGCCCTGTTCACCGTGGCCGCCTGGCTGCGGGCCCGGGTGGGCTCCACCTTCCTGGTGGTGGGCAATCAGGAGCGGGAGGCCGCCGGTCTGGACAACCCCATCGTCCACGACACCGACGCCGCCATCCGCGTTGCGGTGGGTGCGGTGCGCCGCCTCATCGCCCAGGACAAGGAAGCCCAGGGCTGAGAGCGGCCCCAAAGCCCTCAGAACGAACAGAACGGGCGGGAGCACCCAAGGGTGCTCCCGCCCGTTTCGTCGTTTTAAAGGCCCTCTCAGCCCTGCTGGCGAAGGGCAGCCGCCACCGGCTCCACTTCCACCTTTTTGTCCTCCAGAAAGTGATTGGTCTTCAGCCAGGCCAGGAAGGTCTTTTCGGTGTAGTGCCCGGTGGATCGGGGCAGACTCAGCGAAGCGCCGGCGTTGGTGAACACCACAACGGTCTCCACCGGCACGTTTTTCAGCTTCGCGGCGAACAGCACGTCCCGCACCGCCCGGGCGCTCTTGCCCGCCCGGGTCATGGGGTTCTCAAAGGTGCGGCGGCCCTGGGGCAGCACCTGGGTCCACTCTTCCTGGTCCAGGCTGCCGTAGACCTCGCCGCCGTAGCCCAGGCACTTCACGCCCAGCACGCCGAACCAGCCCACCAGCAGGAAGTCCAGGTCGGCGGCGTCCTTCGAGCCCTGCAGCGCCACCGGAGCGATGACGGCGTAGTCCTCGGCGGCGGCAAAGCGGCGCACCGCCCGCAGGATCTGGTCCGCGCCCTTGTGCTCGTCGTCGGGCATCGCGCCCTGTTTCTTTCCGGCGGGCGCAGCGGCGGAAACGCCCTGCTGCTTCTGGCGGAACAGGCCGATCACATACATGGTCACGGCAAAGGCCAGCAGGCCTGCGCCCACCACGATGATAACAAAGATCAAAACGTTCAGGTCCATAGAACTATCCTCCCGCCGCCTCCGGGCGGCTGCTCAAAATGCTTAATAGCACCATTGTAGCAAATCCCGGCCCCCATTGCAACCGAGCCGCTCCACCGTCCCCGGGATACAAAAAAAGAAGGACATCCTTTCGGATGTCCTTCTTGGTGCGCTGGAAGAGATTCGAACTCCCGACCTTCTGATTCGTAGTCAGACACTCTATCCAACTGAGCTACCAGCGCAGGTGCAAGATATATATTACCATTGACATAGGGGTTTGTCAACGGTTTTTTGAAAAAAATTCAAATTTTTTTTCGAAAAGCCAGAAAAGGCAGATCTGCCCGGCGGCGGGCGGGGTTGTAGGATGTCTCTTTCACCCAGCGGCGAGCGGGGTGGCCAGGTGCACTTCCGCGCGGTGGCGGGCAGTCGTCGGAGGGCCTCTTCCTCCAGCGACGGGCGAGGTTCTCGGGCGCCTCTCCCCGGCGGCGGGCGGCCGACGGCTTCCTCGTTCGCGGGAAGGCAGGCAGCTGACAGGAGGCCCTCCCCCGCCCTGCGTCGGGCCGTCCGTTATGCGTCTTTTTCGTCCTGTGCCGACGGGCAGCCGCCGCACGCCACTCCCGCCCTGCGTCCCGTTTCTTTTGCCGCCTCCGTGCCGGACGGTTTCTCCGGCCCCTGCGGCCCTCTCCCCCGCCCTGCCCGGCAGAGAAAAAGCCCGGCCGCCCCTTTCGGAGCGGCCGGATCTTGTTCATTTCGCTGTCAGGCGAGGATGCTCAGGTGAGCGATCAGGCCTGGGGACGGCCGAACTGGCAGTCGTTGTTGCCGGAATCGGAAGTCCACATCTCCAGCATGTTCAGAGGATCGTTGAAGTCCATCAGCCAGCCGTTACGGGCAACGTCGAAGTTGCCGGCCTTACGGTCGTTCAGGAACACGTTCCACTCCATCTCGGAGATCTGCATGTCGATGCCAACAGCAGCCATATCGGCCTGGATGGCCACGGCCACGTCAACGTTGCCGCCCGGGGTGTTCACCAGGTAGGTGAAGCTCAGCGGGGTCTCGGCGCTCAGCATGCCGCTCTCATCGAACTTGTAGCCGATGGACTCCATCATCTCGATGCCCTTGGCCACGTTGTCCTCAAAGGCCTCGGCGGAGGGATCGTAGTAGTCCTTGTTCTTGAACTCGCCGCCATTGCCGTCCAGGCAGCCGGCGGGGATGAAGGAACCGGCGGGCACCTGATCGGCCTGGCCCACGTTGGTGACCAGGTAGTCACGGTCGATGAACAGGGCCAGAGCCTTGCGCAGGGTGGCAGCATCCTCGGGGCTCATGCCGTCGAACATGGGGCTGTTGACGTTGAAGGACACGTAGTAGGTGCCCAGGGTGCCGATCACGCGGTACTCGGGGTTGCCCTGCAGGCCGGCGATCTCAGCGGTGGGAACACCGTCGGAGAAGTCCAGGTCGCCCGCATTGTAGGCGGCGAAGGTGGCGGTCTCGTCGCTGGAGAGCATGAACTCCTGCTTCTCGATCTTCACCTCGTCGGCGCGGTGGTAGTTGGGGTTCTTCTCGTAGGTCATGGAGCTGTTGTGGTTCCACTCGGTCAGAACGTAGGCGCCGTTGCAGACGAAGTTCTCACCGGGCTCCAGAGCCCAGGCGCCGGGGTTGTTGCCCTCGGGATCGGCAGCCTCAACGGCCTCCTGATACACAGGGAAGTAGGTGGGGAAGGCGCACAGATCCAGGAAGTACGCGCAGGGGAAGGCCAGCTCAACGGTCAGGGTCTTGCCGTCTTCAGAAGCGGTAACAGCCAGCTGGGCGTCGGGGTTGACCAGGTTGCCGTCGGCGTCCATCTTGGTCATCTCGTCGTAGCCCTTGATGGGGGAGAACATGTAAGCATAGTCGGAAGCGGTCATGGGGTTCACGGCACGGTTCCAGCTGTAAACAAAGTCAGAAGCGTCCAGAGTCTCGCCGTTGGACCACTTCAGGCCGTCCTTCAGGGTGAAGGTGTAGGTCAGGCCGTCCTCGCTGACCTCGTAGGTGTCAACCAGATCGGGGACCTGCTCGTGGTCGGCGTTGTAGGTGAACAGGCCGGAGAAGGCGTTGATGGCCAGGATAGCGCCGTCAACGGTGCTGTTCAGCGCGGGGTCCAGCTTGTCGGGCTCGGAAGCCAGATACAGGTGCAGGGTGTCGCTGCCGTTGCCCAGCTCGGCGAACATGAAGTACTTGTAGCCGAACGGAGTCCAGTACACGTTGGTCAGGTAGTCCTTCTGCAGGTAGATGTCGGTGTAGAAGTACAGGGGCAGGATGGCGCCGGTGTCCATCAGGATGTCCTCAGCCTGATGCATCAGCTCAGCGCGCTTTGCCAGGTCGGTCTCGGTGCGGATCTGGTCGATCAGCTCGTCGTAGACGCCCCAGCCATTGACGGGATCAACGAAGTTCTCGTTGGTCGCTTCGGGCTGAGAGGTGGACTCGGAAGCCGGGGTGCTGGAAGGAGCAGGGGTCGAGCCGCAGGCGACCAGACCGAAGCACATGACCAGCGCCAGAACGAGTGCGGTCAGCTTTTTCATGGGTATACCTCCATTTGTTTTTTGGGCTGAAAGCCCGTTTATCAAATCACGGCCCGGCAAGAAAAACGGGTCGGGACTTGCCAAGAGGGATATTCGCCGGAACTTACTTGTTCCAGCAGGCCACCATGTGGCCGTTGCCCCGGTCGGTCAGCGGTGGACGCTGGGCCGCGCACTGCTCGGTGGCGTAGCGGCACCGGGTGCGGAAGGGGCAGCCGGTGGGCGCCTTCAGGGGGCTGGGCACGTCGCCCTCCAGCACGATGCGCTTGCGCTCGCGGGCGATCTTGGGATCGGGCATGGGCACGGCGCTCAGCAGCGACTGGGTGTAGGGGTGGATGGGGTTGTTCATCAGCTCACCGGCCTCAGCCAGCTCCATCATCTTGCCCAGATACATCACGGCGATGCGGTCGGAGATGTGGTTCACCACCAGCAGGTCGTGGGCGATGAACAGATAGGCCACGCCCAGCTTGTGCTGCAGGTCCTCGAACATGTTGACCACCTGCGCCTGAATGGACACGTCCAGAGCGGACACAGGCTCGTCGCAGACGATGAAGCGGGGGTCCACCGCCAGGGCGCGGGCGATGCCGATGCGCTGGCGCTGGCCGCCGGAGAACTCGTGGGCGTAGCGGGTGGCGTGCTCGGCGTTCAGGCCCACCAGCTCCATCAGGTGCAGCACCTTCTCGCGGCGCTCGGCCTTGGTGGTGTAGAGCTTGTGCACGTCCAGAGGCTCACCGATGATGTCCTCAACGGTCATGCGGGGGTTCAGGGAAGAGTAGGGATCCTGGAACACCATCTGCATCTGCTTGCGGTAAGGCAGCATGTTCACGGTGGTGACCTTGCCCTTCACGGGGTTGCCCTTGGCGTCCACCTTGGGCTCGCCGTTCTCGTCCAGGTCGCCGGCGTCAAAAATGACTTCGCCGTTGTATTTGATGCGGCCGCCGGTGGGCTGGTACAGCTGCAGAAGGCTGCGGCCCACGGTGGTCTTGCCGCAGCCGGACTCGCCCACCAGGCCCAGGGTCTCGCCGGGCTTGATGGCGAAGGAAACGTCGTCCACCGCCTTCAGCGGGGTGGTGGAGGCGAAGCCGGTGCGGATGGGGAAATACTGTTTCAGGTGCTCGACTTCAACAAGATACTCGCTGCTCATGCGTCGGCGCCTCCTTCCTCGACGACGATGGGATCAAAGACCCACTCGCCGCCCTCGTTTTTCACCCATCCGGTGGCGGCCTGCACCGCGTCGGCGCTCTCGCCGGCAGCGGCCATCTCGGCGGCCTTGTCCTTCAGGGCCAGGTCGTTCAGCCAGCAGGAAGCCAGATGATCCTGGCCCACCCGGCGTTCCACGGGAACGTAGTCCAGGCACACCTTCATGGCCTTGTCGCAGCGGGTGCAGAAGGCGCAGCCCGCGGGCATATTCAAAAGGTTGATGGGGTTGCCGGCAATGGGCACCAGCCGCTCCTTCATCCGCTCGGTGCTGGGGATGGAGCGCAAAAGGCCCTTGGTGTACTCGTGGCTGGGGTTGTAGAAGATCTCGTCGGCGGTGCCGCGCTCGCACACACGGCCGCCGTACATCACGATGATCTCATCGCACATGGTGGCAATGACGCCCAGGTCGTGGGTGACCATGATGATGGCCATGCCCAGCTTCTTCTGCAGCTCCTGCATCAGTTCCAGGATCTGCGCCTGGATGGTCACGTCCAGAGCGGTGGTGGGCTCGTCGGCGATGAGGATGTCCGGCTCACAGGCCAGGGCCATGGCGATCATCACGCGCTGGCGCATACCGCCGGACAGCTCATAGGGATACTGCTTCACGCGCTTGGCGGGCTCGTTCACGCCCACCAGGGTGAGCATCTCGATGGCGCGGGCCTTGGCCTCGGCGCCCCGCTTGTCGGTGTGCAGGCGGATGGCCTCCTCCAGCTGGTTGCCGATGGTGAACACCGGGTTCAGGCTGGTCATGGGGTCCTGGAAGATGATGGAGCAGCACTTGCCCCGGAAGCCCGCCATCTGGTGGCGGTTCCACTTGGTGATGTCCTGGCCCTTGTACTCAACGCTGCCGCCGGTGATGCGGCCGTTGTCCGCCAGGATCTGCATGATGGAATAAGCGGTCACAGATTTGCCGGAGCCCGACTCACCCACGATGCCCAGCACCTTGCCGGCATCCAGGTTGAAGGAAACGCCGTTGACCGCGTGCACCTCGCCGTTGTCGGTGGTGAAGGAGGTGTGCAGGTCCTTGACCGATAAAAGATGTTCACTCATGTACCATTACCTCCTCAGCTTGGGATCGAAGGCGTCCCGCAGACCGTCGCCGAGCAGGTTCAGCGACAGAACGATCAGGCAGATCATCAGCGCGGGGAACACCAGCTGGAAGGGGTACGCCTGAAGAGCGCCGCGGGCCTCGTTGGCGAGACTGCCCAGAGAGGGCATCGGCTGGGACACGCCCAGGCCAAGGAAGCTCAGGTAGCTCTCAGTGAAGATAGCGGAAGGCACCTGCAGGGCCACGGAAATGATGATGACCGACAGGCAGTTGGGCAGGATGTGCTTGCGAAGGATGCGGCTGGGCTTGGTGCCGATGGTGCGGGCCGCCAGAACGTACTCGTTCTCCTTGATGGTCAGGATCTGGCCGCGGACCAGACGGGCCATGCCCACCCAGTAGAGCAGACCGAACACGATGAACAGCGAGAGCATGTTGGTGCCCAGTTTCGCGAACACCGTGCCGGTGATGGCGGCGCCCAGCGTTTCTCGCAAGACCACCGACAGCAATATGACCATCAGAAGGTCCGGCAGAGAATAGATGATGTCGCAGATACGCATCATCACAAGGTCCACCTTGCCGCCGGCGTAACCGGCGATGGCGCCGTAGAGCACGCCGATGATCATGACCAGGATGCTGGCGAACAGGCCGACGGACAGCGACACGCGGGTGCCGTAGATCACGCGGGCGAAGTAGTCGCGGCACATTTTATCGGTGCCGAAGATGTGGGGGAACAGCTGTTCGCCGGTCTCCTCCATGTATTTCAGTTCGTTTTCGGACCAGGTGAAGGGGGCGAGGTTCGCAGCGGTCTTGTCGCGCTTGCCGCCCACCTTCAGAATCTCGTCGTAGCCGTAGGGGATGACCATGGGGGCCACGATGATGGTGATGATCAGCAGCACCAGAACGATGATGGCGCCCACCGCCAGGGGGTTGCGCATGAGTTTCTTCATGCCGTCCCGGAAGAAGGTGGTGGATTCGCTCATGACCTCCTGCTGGCTTTTTTCTTCCTCGGAGGCGGGGTTGAATTTCGCCAGGTCGATCTGGCTGCTGAGCAGATGCTTTTTAAGCGGTTTGTTCATAATCCGTATCCGTCTCCTTAGTCGAAAGTGATGCGCGGGTCGATGAGCTTGTACACGATGTCCGTGATGAGGTTCGCAGTCACCATCAGGATGGCCAGGAAGATGGTCACGCCCATGATCAGGGTGTAGTCCCGGTTGTTGATGGAGGTCACGAAGTACGAGCCCAGGCCGCCGGTGGAGAAGATGGTCTCCACCACCATGGAGCCGGTGATGATGAACGCCACCATGGGGCCAACATAGGTGACCACAGGGATGAGGGCGTTGCGAAGGGCGTGTTTGAAGATGACTTTATAGCTGGCCACGCCCTTGGCACGGGCGGTGCGGATGTAGTCCTGATTCAAAGCGTCCAGCATGCTGGTCTTGGTCAGACGGGTGATGTAGGCCATGGGGTACATCGAAAGGCTGATGACCGGCAGGATGTAGCTGGGATCCTGAGCGCTCCAGGCGGGCACCCAGCCCAGCTGGATGGAGAACACCAGCAGCAGCAGGGTGGCCAGCACGAAGCTGGGAGCCGAGGTGGCCAGAGTGGTGAAGAACACGATGATTCGGTCGATGACCTTGCCGCGGTTCAGCGCGGCGATGGAACCCAGCACCAGGCCGAATGCCACGGCCACCACCGCGGCGGACAGGCCCAGCTTTGCGCTGACCTGCATGCCGGTCATGATGGTGCCGAACACGTCGCGGCCGGTCTTGAGGCTGACGCCGAAGTCATGGTGCAGAAGCAGCTGCTTCATGTAGTTCACATACTGCACCGGCACGGGCTGGTCCAGCCCGTAGCGGGACTCCAGCGCCGCCATAACGGCGGGGCTGAGCGCCTTTTCCGAGCTGAACGGGCCGCCCGGAATGGCGTACATCGAGAAGAAGGTGATGGCGCTGACGATGAAGATGGTCAAGATCGCCAGAAGTACGCGCTTCACCACGTATTTTGCCATAAGATCACTCCTTACCTGCTTGAGGCACCGCGTGCGGCAACCACGCGATGCACCGGCTGCGGCAACCAGCCGGGAGGCCGTCCTTTTCGCAAACACCACTGTCCGCAGAGCGCGAACAAGTGAGGTAACAAAAAAAGCGCCATTCCCCGCGGGCGGCCGCCGGCGCCCGGAACTGCCCACCCTTCGGATACAGGACCTTCGGCGCCCGCGCGCCCGCGCAAAAGCCTGGACACGCTGCAACAGCAAACAAATTGTCTCTTTATTCTACCTCTTTTGTATCGGTTTGTCAATTTTCCTGGGGGAAAAACCCAAATCTGCGGGGCATTTCACTCCTTTAGCAGAGTAATCGACCAAACTGATTTCTTATTATAATGTAATCCCCTGCTCCCGTCAAGAAAAAAACAGGATTTTTTGCTTTTAAGGGGTGATTTTTCCGCCGTGGGCGCACAGGAGTGGACAAAAAGCCGGGCTTTTTTCAAAAAAGGCTTGTTTTGTGTTCACCGTGTTACTATAATAAAGGAAAAATTTCTGAAAGAAGGCAGAGTCCCATGCTGAACATCACCGTGCAAAAGAACGCTTCGCCCAAGCAAAAACCCGCCGACGAGACGAAACTGGGCTTCGGCAAGCTGTTCACCGATCATATGTTTCTGATGGATTACACCGCAGGCGAAGGCTGGCACGACGCCCGCATCGTGCCCTACGGCCCCCTGCCCATGGACCCGGCCACCACGGTGTTCCACTACGCCCAGGAGATTTTTGAGGGCATGAAAGCCTACCGCACCGCCGAGGGCAAGGTGCAGCTGTTCCGGCCGGACTGCAACGCCGGCCGCTTCAACGACTCGGCGGACCGTCTGGGCATGCCGCCCATCCCCACCGAGGACTTTGTGCAGGCGGTGAAGGCGCTGGTGGATGTGGACCGGGACTGGGTGCCCCACTCGGACGGCGCGTCGCTGTACATCCGGCCCTTCTGCATCGCCACCGACATCGGCCTCGGGGTGCACGCGGCGAAGAACTACCTGTTCGTCATCATCTGCTCGCCCTCCGGCGCCTACTACGCCGAGGGCCTGGACCCGGTGCGCATCTATGTGGAGGACGAGTACATCCGCGCCGCGCCGGGCCTCACCGGCTTCTGCAAGTGCGGCGGCAACTATGCGGCCTCCATCAAGGCGGGCGAAAAGGCCGAGGAGCTGGGCTTCAGCCAGGTGCTGTGGCTGGACGGCGTGGAAAAGAAATATGTGGAAGAAGTCGGCTCCATGAACATCATGTTCAAGATCGACGGCAAAATCTACACCGCCGCCTGCACCGGCACGGTGCTGCCCGGCGTGACCCGCCGCTCCATCATTGAGCTGCTGAAGGACTGGGGCTATGAGGTCATCGAGGGCCCGCTGGCCATCGCGGACGTGATGAAGGCCGCCGACGAGGGCAAGCTGGAAGAAGTGTTCGGCACCGGCACCGCGGCGGTCATCAGCCCGGTGAAGGAGCTGGACTGGGAGGGCAAGGCCGCCTACATCGGCGGCGGCAAGATCGGCCCCCTCACCCAGAAGCTCTACGACACCCTCACCGGCATCCAGTGGGGCCGCCTGCCCGACGAAAAGGGCTGGACGGTGCCCGTGGAATAAAGAATCACACAGCAAAAGCCCCCCGGAAGGTTTCCGGGGGGCTTTTTTTCATGTGGGGGTTCAGCCGGGCACGCAGTCCAGCACCGCCTGGGCGATGGCGCCGCCCTCGGCCCACAGGCCCAGGTCGCCGGCGCAGCTCTGATACTCGGTGGGGCTGCTCACGAAGCCCGTTTCCAGCAGCACCGCCGGGCAGATGTTGGAGCGGGTGACGTAGAAGTAGTTGTAGAACACGCCCCGCGCCTGGCGGCCGGTGGCGTCGGTCACCCGGTCCACCAGGGCCTGGGCCAGCGGCTTGCCCTCGGTGTAGAACCAGTAGCACTCGGTGCCCACCAGTTCGTCGGCGTCCTTGTCCAGCAGGGTGCTGTTGTGGTGCACCGAGATGAAGAAGTCGGGCGCGGCGTCGTTGAGCATCTTCACCCGGTCGCCCAAAGACGGGAAGGTGTCGTCCGAGCGGGTCATCAGCACCGTGGCCCCCAGCTGTTCCAGCCGGTACTTGGCCGCCAGCGCCTGGGCCAGGTTCAGGTCCTTTTCCTGGGGAATGTCCTCGCTGGGCGAACCCACGGCGCCCATGTCGGTGCCGCCGTGGCCCGGGTCCAGCATCACCGTCACCCCGGTGAGGGGGCCGGTCTCGGCGTCCGAGCGCTGAGGCTGGTGCTTGAGCAGGATCTGGGTTCCGCCCTCGGCGGTGTAGCGCACATGATAGCCCCAGAGGGGGTCGGCGTCGTTGAACACGAAGTGCAGCGAGAAACCGCCCTCCTCGGTGGGCTGGGCAGTCACGGTGGCCCCGCCGAAGCCCAGGTCAGCGGGCATCTCGCCGCTGAACGAGGCGGACAGGAAGGTGAGGGTCAGCTCGTTGCCCTCCCAGCTGTGGGTGTAGAGGGGGGTGCCGGAGCCGCCGAAGGTGAACACTTCCATGTTGCCCTCGGTGGTGCGCTCGGCGCCGGTGAAGGCCGCGTCGGGGGTGGAAGAATCCAGCAGCTCGCAGTCCTTGGCCAGGATGTAGCCGCCGTTCTCCAGCTGATAGGCGTAGGTGCGGCGGTTCGAGCGCACAAAGGAGACGCTCTTCTTCACCGTGGCCACCGCCCCTTCGTAGGCGGTCATCTGGATGGAGTCGCTGTTGGTGTAGTCCTCCAGCAGGCTGGCCAGCGGCTCGGTGATGCGCAGCTTCTGGCCGGGGGCCGCGGCCACGCTGCCGTCCGGCCGGGCCGCTCCGGAACCGCCGCCGGAATAGGTGGAACGGGTCACCGTGATGGTGACGGTGTTCTCTCCCTGCACGGCGGTGATGTCGTTGGCGCCCATGTTCAGCGGCACCAGCAGGCCCCACACGCCCATGTCGCCGGTGCGCTCCACCGGCGTGCCGTTCACCGAAAGGGGCTGGTCCGGGTCAGAGGTGCCGATGAGGTAGACGTTCTCGGAGTAAAGGGTCACCGCCGGGTCCGGCGAGATGATGGACAGGGTGCGGGGCACCTCCTTGGCCAGCACGTCCGGCAGCGCCTCGCCGCCGGCAAAGCGCAGGGCCACCGCGGCGTCGTTGCCGTCCGCCAGCAGGCTGCCCAGCCGGCCCAGCACCATGCCGTTGCCTTCCTGCAGCTGCCAGGCCGCCGCCAGCAGGGCCGCGTCGCCGTCCTTGCGCAGCAGCGCCGGGGCCTTGCCGTCCTCGGTCAGGTCCACATAGGTCACCAGCGTGGAGCGGGGCCCCGTTTCCTCCCCCGTCTCGGCGGTCTGCGCCTCGGCCTCGGCCTTCGCCGCGCTCACGGCGGCGGCGCTGGCCTCGTCCAGCCCGTAAAGGGCCAGTTTGTAGTCCTTCGCGGCCTTTTCCAGCCATTCGGGCAGCGCGACGCCCTGGGCCAGCGGCGGGCCGCTGTCATCGGTGGCGATGAGGGCCACCTGCATGTCCCGCTCCTTCGCCTGCTTCATCAGATGCTTCACAGGGTCGAATTTGGAGAGGAACCGGTCGTTCCCGGTCACCGCGGCGGCGGTGGACACCGCCAGGTCCTTGCCCTTCACCCGGAAGAGCACCTGGGCGGGGTCGCCGTCCACCCGGCCGGAGAGCAGCACCGTGTTGGCCCCCAGCGCCGCCGCTTCGTCCAGCGTGCTTTCCAGATAGGCCTGCTGCTCCTCGGTGGTGCGGGCGGTGGAGAAATAGCTGCTCCAATCCTCGGCCAGCACAACGGCTTTCATGTCTTTCGGCGCGCGCATGTCCGGCGTGCCCAGCGAGCCGATGCCCCGCACCAGCAGCACCAGCAGCCACACAAGGCCCGCCAGCGCCGCCAGCGCCACCACGGCCAGCACTGCCGCCAGCGCCCGCCGCCGTCTGTATTTCGTTTTCATCAGGTTCTCCCCCTCCCGCCGCGCTCTGGGGCGCGAAAGATGTCGATATATAGTTCCATTATAGCACAAAGGCCCCGCCGCTGGTATGAACGTTCTGTGAAGAGCCGGTGGAACATTCTGGCGGCGGGCGGGCGCTACCTTTATATATATGGACGGGCCCGCTGTTTTTTGCCCGGGGAATGTGCTATACTGAATGGAAAACCAGCGACAAAGGAGAGTCTCATTCCATGAAGGTACCGGCAAAGGGGTTCACCCACGGAGGCAAATTCCACGCGGACGACGTGTTCGCCACGGCGCTGCTGCGCATCCTGCGCCCGGATTTTGCGGTGCAGCGGGGCTTCGAGGTGCCGGAAAACTTCGACGGCATCGTCTACGACATCGGCGGCGGCATGTTCGACCACCACGACGCCGACCGGGCCGAGCGCCCCAACGGGGTGCCCTACGCGGCCTTCGGCCTTTTGTGGAAGGTGTTCGGCCCCCAGCTGGTGGGCGAGCATCAGGCCCGCCTGCTGGACGAGAACTTCGTGCAGCCGCTGGATCTGAACGACAACACCGGCGAGGACTGCCTGCTGGCGGAGGCCATCGGCGGCTTCAACCCCCTGTGGGACTCCAAGGACGACCCCGACGCCTGCTTTGCCCGGGCGGTGGACTTTGCCCAGGTGATTTTGCAGAACAACATCGACGGAGCCAACGCGGTGAACCGTGCGGACGCGCTGGTGAAAAAGGCGCTGGACCGGATGGAGAACGGGGTGGTGGTGCTGCCCTGCTACGCCCCCTGGAAAAACGCCCTCTACCGCTCCGACGCCCGCTTTGTGGTCTACCCCAGCCAGCGGGGCGGCTGGGCGGCCCAGTGCGTCAACGACCGGCTCACCCGGCGGCCCAAGCGGCCCTTCCCCCAGGGGTGGGCGGGCCAGCCCCCGGAGGAACTGGCGAAGCGCAGCGGCATTGCCGACCTGCGCTTTTGCCACGCCAGCCGCTTCATGATCACCGCCGACACCAAAGAGAGCGCCATCGCCGCCTGCCGCATCGCCGACGGCCGCCGCTGAAAGGAGCCCCTTCCCATGCCCGTCTGCTATGTCTATATGGTGCGCTGCGAGGGCGGCGCCCTCTACACCGGCTGGACCAACGACCTGCTCCGCCGCCTGGCCGCCCACCAAAGGGGCAAGGGCGCAAAATACACCCGTGCCTTCGGGGCGGCCAGCCTCGCCTGGGCGGAGGCTCTGCCCGATAAAAGCGCCGCCCTGCGCCGGGAGGCCGCGGTGAAAAAACTGCCGAAGGCCCAAAAGGAGGCCCTGACCGCCGCCTTCGACCCCGCCCGGTTCGTGCTGCTGCGCCCGGCAAAGCCCGCCGACGCGGCCAAAGTTCTGGAAATTTTCGGCTGGTATGTGAAAAACAGCACCGCCTCTTTCCTTTACGAAGTGCCCTCCGAGGCCGAGTACCGCCGCTCCATCGCCGCCACCCGGCGGGTGCTGCCCTACATCCTCGCGGAAAACGCCTTGGGCCAGCCCCTGGGCTACGCCTGCGCCCACCCCTGGCGCTACGGCCGGGACGCCTACGCCTGGGACACCGAGACCACCATCTATCTGGCCCCCGCCGCCCGGCGGCTGGGCCTGGGCACCATGCTCTACAACGGCCTGCTGGCGGCGCTGGCCCAGCAAGGCTACCGCAATGCCTACGCCGTGCTGGCCGACCCCAACCCCGAAAGCGAGGCCTTCCACACCGCCTTCGGCTTCGTCTGCGAGGGGCGGCAGGCCCGCACCGGCTACAAGAACGGCTGGCAGGGGGTCAGCTACTGGCTGCTGGATCTTGCCGACCCCGCCGCCGACCCCGACGCACCCCCTGTTCTCCCCGCTCCCCTGCCCGCCGGCCGGCTGGAGGACATCCTCGCCGCCGCCCGCCTGGGCGCAGGCTGGCGTGCCATCGCCGGGCGCTGAATTTTTGAATCGCCCTCATTGCCGACCCAGCCCGCGCCCTCACCGCCCGCCCTGCCCGCGCGATGAATTTTTTCAAACCGCCCGCCGGCGGCGAGCGTTCGTCCGCCGCGCAAAAACAAAACGCTCCTTTTTGACAAAACGCCCAAAAGAGGCCCGTTTTTGCGGGCCTCTTTTTCTGTGTTGAAAGTACAAAACTCATACTTTTGCCCCTTGACAAACCCTGTTCCGGATGTATAATTAGCCATATTATTTGAATATTTATTCGAAAAATATGCAAAAAACATCGGGTTTGCGGCCCGAAAAGAAGGAGTTGCGGCATTATGAAAAAGCAGTATAATAAAGTCGTTCTGGCCTACTCCGGCGGGCTGGACACCTCCATCATCATCCCCTGGCTGAAGGAGAACTACGGCTGCGAGGTCATCGCCGTCGCGGGCGACGTGGGCCAGGGCGACGAGCTGGAGGGCCTGGAAGCCAAGGTCATGGCCACCGGCGCGTCCAAGCTCTATGTGGCGGACCTGAAAAAGACCTTCGTGGAGGACTACATCTGGCCCACCCTGAAGGCAGGCGCGAAGTACGAGACCTACCTGCTGGGCACCAGCTTTGCCCGCCCCCCGCTGGCAAAGCGGCTGGTGGAGATCGCCCTGGCGGAGGGCGCCGAGGCCATCTGCCACGGCTGCACCGGCAAGGGCAACGACCAGGTGCGTTTTGAGCTGGCCATCAAGGCCTTCGCGCCCCAGCTGGCGGTCATCGCCCCCTGGCGCGAGTGGAGCATCAAGAGCCGCGAAGAGGAGATCGAGTACGCCGAGGCCCACAACATCCCCCTGAAGATCAGCCGCGAGACCAACTACTCCAAGGACAAGAACCTGTGGCATCTGTCCCACGAGGGCCTGGATTTGGAGAGCCCCGCCAACGAGGCCCCGCTGCTGAAAGAGGGCTTTCTGGAGCTGGGCGTGGCTCCCGAGCAGGCGCCCGACACCCCCACCTATGTGACCATCCACTTTGAAAAGGGCATCCCCACCGCGCTGGACGGCGTGGAGATGGAGTCGGTGGCGCTGGTGGAAAAGCTCAACGAGCTGGGCGGCAAAAACGGTGTGGGCATTCTGGACATCGTGGAGAACCGTCTGGTGGGCATGAAGAGCCGCGGCGTCTACGAGACCCCCGGCGGCACCATCCTCTACACCGCCCACGACCTGCTGGAGAGCATCACCCTGGACAAGGAGACCGGCCACTTCAAGGCCATCGCCGCCCAGAAGTACGCCGACCTGGTCTATAACGGCCAGTGGTTCACCCCCCTGCGCGAGGCGCTGGACGCCTTCGTGGACTCTACTCAAGCCACGGTGACCGGCGACGTGAAGGTCAAGCTCTACAAGGGCAACGTGACCCCCGCCTCCATCACCTCCCCCTACACCCTCTACGACGAGCAGACCGCCAGCTTCGGCGAGGACGACGACTACAACCAGGCGGACGCGGCCGGCTTCATCAATCTGTTCGGCCTGTCCATCAAGGAGCGGGCGAAGCTGTCGAAAAACTGGAACAAATAAGATAAGGAGCGTTCGACCATGCAGCTGTGGCAGGGACGGTTCACCAAAGCGGTGGACAGCCGCGTAAACGACTTCAATTCCTCCATCCGGTTCGACCGGCGCATGGCCGTGCAGGACATCACCGGCAGCATGGCCCACGCGGCCATGCTCACCGGCCAGGGCATCATCTCCGAGGCGGACGGCGCGGCCATTCAGCAGGGGCTGGAAGGCATCCTGGCCGACCTTGAGAGCGGGGCCCTTTCCATCGACCCCGCCGCCGAGGACATCCACACCTTTGTGGAGGGCGAGCTGACCAAGCGCATCGGCGACGCGGGCAAGCGGCTGCACACCGGCCGCAGCCGCAACGACCAGGTGGCGGTGGACCTGCGCCTGTTTCTGCGGGACGCGGCAGGCACCCTCAATGAAAAGATGGCCGCCCTCTGCGACGCGCTTTTAAAACAGGCCGCCGCCCACGCGGCGGACGTGATGCCCGGCTACACCCATCTGCAGCGGGCCCAGCCGGTCACCTTCGGCCACCACCTGCTGGCCTATGTGCAGATGCTGCTGCGGGACATGGACCGCCTTGCCGACTGGAAAAAGCGGATGAACCTGTGCCCTCTCGGGTGCGGCGCGCTGGCGGGCACCACCTACCCCATCGACCGCCACGCCACCGCCGCGGCGCTGGGCTTTGACGGCCCCTGCGAGAACAGCCTGGACGGCGTGTCCGACCGGGATTTCTGCATCGAGCTGGCGGCGGACATCGCCACCTGCATGGTGCACCTGTCCCGCCTTTCGGAGGAGATCATCCTCTGGTGCAGCTGGGAGTTCAAGTTCATCGAGCTGGACGACGCCTTTACCACCGGCTCCTCCATCATGCCCCAGAAGAAGAACCCCGACGTGAACGAGCTCATCCGGGGCAAAACGGGGCGGGTCTGCGGCGATTTGACCACCCTGCTGGTGATGATGAAGGGCCTGCCCCTGGCCTACAACAAGGACATGCAGGAGGACAAAGAGGCCATTTTCGACGCGGTGGACACCCTCGACCTCTGTCTCACCACCCTGGCCCCCCTCATCGACACCATGAAGGTGCTGCCCCAGAACCTGCGGGCGGCGGCCTCCAAAGGCTTCATCAATGCCACCGACTGCGCCGACTATCTCACCAAAAAGGGAATGCCCTTCCGGGACGCCTACAAGCTCACCGGTCAGCTGGTGGCCCTGTGCATCAAGGGCGGCCTCACGCTGGACACCCTGCCTCTGGCCCAGTACAAGGCCATGAGCGACCTCTTTGAGGAGGACGTCTACGCCGCCATCGACCTTGGCGCCTGCTGCGCGCTGCGCCGCAGCTTCGGCGGCCCCGCCCCCGAGAGCGTGCAGGCCCAGCTGGAAAGCGCGAAAGCGAAGCTGGCGCAGTACCGCGAGTTCTAAACAAAACGACCGCCGGCCGGGGAAAACCCACGGCCGGCGGTCGTTGTATATGCTTGCTGTTTTTGGGGGAAACAGAGAGGATGTCATTCGTGGTCGTGGGCGTGGCAGCAGCCGCAGTCCCCGGTGCAGAAGGCGGCGGCGTCATAGGAAACGCCGTGCTTGTCGTAGTAGTCCTTCACGGCGGCCTTCACCGCCTCCTCCGCCAGCACCGAACAGTGGATCTTGTGGGCGGGCAGGCCGTCCAGCGCCTCCACCACCGCTTTGTTGGAGAGCTCCAGCGCCTCACTGAGGGGCTTGCCCTTGATCATCTCGGTGGCCATGCTGCTGGTGGCGATGGCCGACCCGCAGCCGAAGGTGATGAAGGAAACGTCCTCGATGACGCCGTCCTTCACTTTGATGTACATCCGCATGATGTCGCCGCACTTGGCGTTGCCCACCTCGCCGATGCCGTCGGCGTCCTCCATCTTGCCCATGTTCCGCGGGTTGCGGAAGTGGTCCATCACCTTGTCAGAGTATAACATAGTTTCTCTCTCCTTTTTCCAGTTCGTCCCACACGGGGCTGCAGGCCCGCAGGTAGTCCACCACCCGGGGCACTTCCTTCAGAATGTGCTCCACGTCGGCGTCGGTGTTCAATTCGCTCAAAGAAAGCCGCAGCGAGCCGTGGGCCACCTCGTGGGGCCGGCCGATGGCCAGCAGCACGTGGCTGGGGTCCAGCGACCCGGAGGTGCAGGCCGACCCGCTGGAAGCGGCGATGCCCGCTTCGTCCAGCATCAGCAGCAGGCTCTCGCCCTCGATGCCCTCAAAGCAGAAGTTCACGTTGCCCGGCAGGCGCGGCTCGGCCGCGCCGTTCAGCGCCGCGTGGGGAATGGCCGAAAGCCCGGCGATGAGCTTGTCCCGCAGGGCGCTCACTTTGGCGGCGTTCTCCTCCAGATGGGCGCAGGCTTCCTCCAGCGCGGCGGCCATGCCCGCGATGGCGGGCAGATTCTCGGTGCCCGCCCGACGGCGGCGCTCCTGGGCCCCGCCGTGGATGAGGGGGACCACCGGCACGCCCTTGCGCACATACAAAGCGCCCACGCCCTTGGGGCCGTGGAACTTGTGGCCGGAAAGGCTGAGCATGTCGATGTGCATCGCCTTCACGTCGATGGCGATGTGCCCCGCCGCCTGCACCGCGTCGGTGTGGAACAGCACCCCCGCCTGCCGGCAGATCTCGCCCAGCCGGGCGATGGGCTGGATGGTTCCGATCTCGTTGTTGGCGAACATGATGCTCACCAGCGCCGTGTCCGGCCGCAGGGCCGCCGCCAGGTCCTCCGGGCGCACCAGGCCGTCGGAGTGCACCGGCAGCAGCGTCACCTCAAAGCCCTCGGTCCGCAGCGCGTCCAGCGTGTGCAGGATGGCGTGGTGCTCAAAGGCGGTGCTGATGATGTGGCGTTTGCCCTTCTTCGCGCCAAAGGCCGCCGCGCTGCGCAAGGCCTGGTTGTCCGCCTCGCTGCCGCCGGAGGTGAAGATGATCTCCCCCGCCTCGGCCCCCAGACACCCGGCCACCCGGGCGCGGGCGTCGCTCAGCGCCTCCTCGGCCAGCTGGCCGAAGGTGTACAGGCTGGAGGGGTTGCCCCACAGCTTGTCCATGGCGTCGATCATGGCCGCCCGCGCCGCCGGCGAGACGGGCGTGGTGGCCGCGTTGTCTGCATAAATCATAGGATGAAACTCCTTTTTCTCATTAAAACCTATAAACCTTGTGGGTTTATGCCTCTATCATACGCGCAAATTCCTATAATGTCAATAGGGAATTTGCGAAAACGGCTTGCCAAAGCCATAAAAGGTGTGGCATAATAGTGCAAAAGAAAGGCCGAAGGAGGCGAAGAGCGATGGTGGTATCCAGCAAAGGGCGGTATGCGCTGCGGGTGATGGTGGAGCTTGCGGCGGCGCCCGAGGGGGAGTATCTGCCCCTGGCGCGCATCAGCGAGGAGCAGGGCATCTCGGAAAAATATCTGGAGGCCATCTTTGCGCCGCTGGCGAAGGCGGGCTTTGTGGAGGGTCAGCGGGGCAAGAACGGCGGCTACCGGCTCACCCGCCCGCCCCGGGAGTACACGGTGGACAGCATCCTGCGCCTGACGGAAAAAACGCTGGCGCCGGTGGCCTGCATGGCCGAGGGCGCGCCGGCCTGCGGCCGGGCGGGGGTGTGCACCACCCGGGCACTGTGGCACGGGCTGGACAAGCTCATCGCGGACTATCTGTGCAGCGTGACCCTGCAGGACCTGGCGGAGGGCAAGGTGCCTCCGGCGGCGAAGGGCTGACGCGCAGCGAAAAAAAGGCGGAGCGCGTCCCAAAAGCCTCAAGGAAAAAAGGCGGCCGCCCCCTGCCCCGCCGCGGGCATTTTACCCCGTGTTTCGCGTTGACGCGGCCCGCCAAACCTGTTATAATACAAATTGGCTTGTTCGCAAGCCAGCGAACACGGAGATGTACCCAAGTGGCCAGCGGGTCCGCACTCGAAAGACTCTCACCTTTTGGTCAATTTGTCCGCAAGGAATGGCTTAACAGTGGGCTTTTCCTTGGGTGCGCATCCGATTTTTCCTGCGTTATCTTGCATCGAAATCTTGCATTTTTCCAAATATCTTGCAAGGCGGTGCTTGAAAATTAAATATGGAGACGTATCGAAGTGGTCGTAACGAGAACGACTCGAAATCGTTTTGTCCAGAGATGGGCACGTGGGTTCGAATCCCACCGTCTCCGCCAGAAAACGGCGCTATGTCGAGGTTTATCGGCATAGCGCCGCTTTTTATTGTCCTGACGCCGACAGCATTTTTTCTTGCCTCACCACCGGCTTTCGGGCAGTTCCTCGGGCAGCGCCAGGGCCTTCTCCATCGTGGCGGCACTCAGCTGCTTCGACTGGGAATCCAGATGGGCGTAGATGTTCGCCGTGGTGGAGATGTCGCTGTGGCCCAGCCATTCCTGGATCTGCTTCATGGGTACTCCCTGTTTCAGCAGCAGGCTGGCGCAGGAGTGCCGCAGATCGTGGAAGCGGATCTTCCGCAGGCCATGTGCTTTGAGGAGCTTTCCAAAGCTCTCGGAAACTGTGTTGGGCAGGATGAGGTTGCCCATCTCGTCCACAAACAGGTATCCTTTGTATTTTTTGTTATAGCAGTTTCCGCAGAGCCTCACGTTGTATTCCTGCTGCTCCTTCAACTCCTTCAGCCGTTGGGCAAAGCCTGCCACCAGTGGCAAAGTCCGCAGGCTGGACTTAGTCTTGGCCCGGTCAGCCTGTATCAGGATGTGCTTGCCTTCAATATTCGCACTGGTGACAATGTGCCGGATGGTCAGCGTGCCAGCCTCAAAGTCGACGGCGTCCCACCGCAGGCCCAGTACTTCGCTGCGGCGCAGGCCATAAAATGCCGCAAACTGGATGATCAGTTCCAGACGACTGCCTCGGGCTGCCTGAAACAACTCCTCCATCTCTTGGGCGGTATAGTAAGATGCCATATACTTCTGCAGTTTTGGCCGCTCTACCTTGTCCACCGGGTTGCCGGGGATGAGGTCCAGCTTTACCGCATACTTCAAAGCCTTGTGCATATTAGCATGTTGCTTGATTACGCTTGTGGCTTTGAGGGTCTCCAATTCGTGAAGGTAGAATCTTTGGATGTGGCTGGCTTTCAATCCGCCCAGCGTGATGCCGGTGGGTTCGAAGTAGGGCACGATATGGTCCTTCACGTTGAAACAGTAGCCAGACCAAGTGGTTGGCTCCACAGAAGCACGGATGATTTTCAACCAGTAGAGCATGTAATCGCTGAACAGCATATCCGGGCTCAGATCGTCCGACCGGTTCGGCACCGGCGGCGTGAAAGCCCGGCGGGCCTGCCGCAGCAGTTCGTCCGCCTTTTTCTTGTTACCCTTCACCGGCAGCCCGGTGCCCTGCCATTTCTGCACCCGTTTGCCGTCCGGGCCGTTGTAACTGAGTACGATGTAAAAGTAGCCGTTCTTTTCGGTCAGTCGACCAGCTACCATGGACATTCCTCCTTTGGATTATTGGTGTTCTCCGGGTCCGACACAAGAATACCCGGAAGTTGCCTCGAAAGCTATTCACAAAACTGCACAAGGTTACGCGCCTGGAATGGGTACATATCCACCAGACTGCCCGCGCCGGTTTTCTCGGCGCGGGCGTTTTAGTTAGCGGATTTGTGTGCGGTCGTGGGGTTGGTGGCGGGGCTTGTCCCGCTCTTGTTGGCGGCGATATTCCTCTCGGCAGGCAGCAGTTTTTTCCACCTTCTCGATGATGCGTTTGGTGGCCGCATCTTCTTTGCGCAGGGCGGTGATTTGGCGGGTCAGCTCTGTCCGCTGGTGGACTACGCCGGGCGGCGGTTTCCGCCACCGCAGCTGCCGGGCACAGTCCGCCCGTTCTTGGCAAAGGGCGGTGATTTGTCCCGCCAGTGTTTCCCGGTGGGCTTTTACCTCCGCCACCGTGGAAAAGCCCCGCTTGCTGGTCAGGCGCAGCTCCTCCAGCGTCTTGTCAATGTCCCGCCACAGGGCGTTGATCTCCGGCCAGTTCACCCGGGGCGCGGGTCGCTTCGGGTAGATGCCCAGCTGGTAGCAGTAGTAGAGGTACAGCCTGAACAGGCTGCTCTTTTGATGGGTGAACAGCCCTCGGTACCGATATCGCCGTGCGGGCGGATGATATGCGGGCCGGGGCTTCAGGCTGTACTTGGGGTTGAAGTTCAGATGATAGAAGTGGGGACCGTACCGGAGATGGTTTTTGGTCAGCGCCTGCTCCAGAGCGGGCCAGTCGTATTCCGCCCCCAGCCGGTACACCCGCACCGACCGTCCGCCGTCCAGCGGACGGAGCGTGGCGTACTTGCGGCCTTCCTCCCGCCGCCAGAGATACCCCTGCTGCCGCAACACCCGGGCAAAGTCCCGCTCGGTGCTGGTCTGGGTCAGGGCCTTGCGGATGGCCCGGCGCATCGCCTCGTACCGGGTCTGTCCCTCGCCCTCATAGAGCGGCCGGGGCTTTTTGCCGCCGGGCGGCTGAATCACCGAGAGGGCGTGTTCCCGGCACAGCTGGTCGGACGCTCGGCGCATCTCCCGGTATTGGTCCCGGCGCTGTTCGTACTTCTTGCCGTCCACATAGGACACCGCATTGATGACGAAGTGGTTGTGCAAACATCCCGTGTTCAGATGGGTGGCCACCAGCACCTGGAACCGCCTGCCCCACACCCGGCGGGCCAGTTCCACCCCGATGGAGTGGCACTGCTCCGGGGTCACCTCTCCAGGCTTGAAACTCTGGTAGGCGTGCATCGCCACCACCCCCTCGGTCTTGCCGAACTGCTCCTGCACCGCCCGCATCTCCGCCCAGGCGGTCTCGGGGTGGCAGTAGACGCCGCTCACCAGCTGGGCCGTTTCCTGCAAAGTGGTCTTGGTGTCGTTCTCCGCGTAGTGCAGTGCCTGGGCCAGGCCGCTGTATTCGGTCTTGTCCGGGTTGGCAGCGTAGTCCACCACCCGACGCAGACTGTCCCGCACCGGCCAGATTTTAGTGGTCGCCAGAGGCATCCTCCTTCCGCAAGAGGCTGTCCAGCAGCCCTTCCCGGCAGCGGCGGTACTGTTCCGCCAGAGGCGGGTCCAAGCGGGCCAGCTGATCGTTCAGGTTTTCCATCCAGGTTAGGTAACTGAAAAACGCCTGAGGCGGATGGAACCGAGGCTCATACCCCAGCGCCCGCTGGCGCAGATATTCCGACAGGGTCAGCCCGCACCGGCCGGCCGCTGTTTGGATTCGATATTTCTCGGCGGGGCTCACCCGCACATTGAGGCCCACGTTTCTTGTTCTCACAGGGCCACCTCCGGGAGCGCGGGGCTTGGGGCTGGCCCCATGTTGGCGAAGTGTTGCCCGGTGGCAACACAAAGCCCATGCTTGTTACCCCGAAGCGCCTTGTTACCCCGAAGCGCCTTGAGTGACGACGATGACGGTGCTGACGATGTTTCCGGGATATCCCCGCCGTCCGGGGGTGTGCCGGATTTATCGTCATTCGCGTCATCATCGTCATACCAGAGCCGAAGCTGCCGGGCGCTGGCGGTGCGGCGGCTCTCGCAGCGGATGCCCAGGGGCGCCAGGTTGGTGGGATAGAACTCCACCAGCTTGCGGGTCAGCTGGTTGGGCTGCAGATCGGCGATACCAGCGGCGGCCAGCAGTTCGGTGGCGGTGCCCTGCCAGAATTTCTGCCGCTGAACAAAGTCGGCCACCGCCCACACGCAGGCGGGCACGGCTCGCTGAGCCATCTGCTCGGCACTTTCTTCCTCAATCAGCTCCCAGATGCAACCCTCGCTTTGCAGGTGCAGGGTGCGACTGTCCATGTCCCGACCGGTCACCAGCAGACGGGCAGCGTTGCTCATCCGCTGGCGCTGCAGTAGCCAGATGGTATCGGCGGCGCCCATTAGGCCGTTGGAGCCGGAAATCTGCTGGAACGGGTCGGCGGCCCCCTGTTTGCGCAGATGATGCACAAGCAGCAGGGCAATGTTGTGGCGGTCAGCCAGGGCTTTTAGCACGCTCATATCCTGGTAGTCACTGGCGTAGATCCCGGTGGTCGGATCGGCCTCACGGACTTTTTGAAGCGTGTCGATGATAATCAGACCCGTTTCGGGATGTTGGTTCAGAAAAGTTTCAATTTGCCGTTCCAGCCCCTGCCCGATGGTCTCACAGGCGGTCTGAAAGTAGAGCCGGTCGGGAACGATATCTTCGGTTAGGCGGAACAGGCGGTTCTGGATGCGGGCATATGTATCTTCCAAACACAGATACAACACCGTCTGGGCAGGGATGGTACGTCCCCAGAATTCGCTGCCCTGGGCCAGCTGCAGGCTCAGCCACAGGCAGAGCCAACTTTTGCCGCTTTTGCTGGCACCGGCCAGCAGCGCCAGTCCGGCAGGCAGCAGATTGGGAATGAGCCACCGTACCGGAGGCAGCGGGGTGGACAGTAAGGTTTGTGCATCAATGGGTTCAAATTTCGTCAAAAGCATTTCTCCTTTTCAGTTGGTTTGATTGGATGAGGCGGGCGCGGCCACAACGGCCCCAAACAGGCCCGCAAAACGGCCTTGGCCCCGGCGCGTGGGAAAACGCCCGCACCGCCTGTCAGGCCCCGCACAGGACGAACACCGGGCGGACAGCGGCGAGGGGCGTTTTGGGCATTTGGGGTTAGGAGCCGGCGGCCCGGGCAGCGGGCTGCACGCCGTTCTCCACCACATAGCGTATCACGTTGATTTTGGGGATTTTGTAGGCGTTGCCCAGCTTGAGCCCCCGGATGCTGCCGTCAGTCAGCAGGTCATAGGCTGCGTGGCGGCTGATGCCCAGCATGACCTGCAGCTGGCGCACCGTCACGATGTCGGGATAGTCGGCGAATAACAGTTTGTAAAGGGTCTGGATGTCAAAATTCTTCATCGATCACCTGCTCTCAAAAGATTTTCGCGGCGCGAGATGCGCCTGGACGGATAAACGGACAGCGGACGCCGACCGGAAGCGGCGGTACCCCTCCTTTCTGTGGGTTTGATGGGTGGCGGCAAAGGGTTCCTTATGCAGGATTCCTTGTTTTGCGTGGGATAGGATTTCAGGATTCCTTATGTGGGATTCCTTGTTTCGAACGCGGCGGTATTCCAGGGTTCCTTATGTAGGGTTCCTCGTGCGATGAATGGATAAATTTGACCTATCATGTGGCTTATGCGAACAATTTATCTTCGGCCAAAAGAACAGGTGCATCTGACTAGCAAACCTCGCAAAACCGCCATAAACAGCGATTGAAGCAGTAAAGCTGCGGACTTAAACTCCTGCAAAGATACAGTTTGTGATACATCCAGCATACAGTGCAGAGAATGAACTGAAATGCTGGCAGAAACTTTCGCTCTTGCGCTTTTGGCGCATCCGGCGTATGCTTTTATTACAGTTCCGTTGTTTGTAATCTGTAGTCGTGTTGCGTTTTTTGTAAAGCAAATTCGAATATGGTGAAAGCCCCCCTTTCTCCTGCGTGAACGAGCAAACATAACCCAAATAGCTTGTTTCAGATCACTCCCTCACTAATAGGAGAAATCCAGGGTGCAAAACGGAACCATTTTTGAAAAAACGCAAAATATTTTATGAAAAGAGGTGGGGTCATGGTGTATCTGTTTGATGATGAGCTTCTGGATACCAAAGATGACTTCACCGGGTGGGATAATAAGACAGGCACTGAAGCAGCGGAAGAAGCGTTGGAAGAGGCGCTTGCGAAAGAACGTTTGGCCGAGCTGGAAAGTGAGCTGGAGCAGGACGAACGTCCCATTGATTACGAAGCGGAGCTGGAGAGCGAGGAAGAAGAAACAGCCCTGGCCAGCGGAAAGCGACTAAAACGGGAGATGCAGGCCGAGGCCATACGGCGGCTGGAGGAAGCTGCCCGTACCGAGAAGGATTTTCGGGACGTGGTGGAGGAATGGAACAAGCTGGACCGAAACCGGGAGCGCCGGGAACGGGACCACGAAAATCTCCGTGGAGATGTGCCGCTGGAGTATCAGGCGGTGCTGGAACCCAAACTCATTCCCCACTGGATGAACAACCCCGCATACCGCCAGCTGATGGATGGGAACTTTCTGGACATTCTGTTTGACTGTCCCAATGAGATGCACAACCTGACCGCTGATTCCTTTATTTCCTGCATGGTCGAGGAACTGAGCGAGGAACACAAGGAAGTGCTGTATTTTC
The DNA here is from genome assembly GCF_048426865.1 of Candidatus Allofournierella merdipullorum. Classification (NCBI taxonomy): domain Bacteria; kingdom Bacillati; phylum Bacillota; class Clostridia; order Eubacteriales; family Oscillospiraceae; genus Allofournierella; species Candidatus Allofournierella merdipullorum. Next base: position 5,627 of record NZ_DBFNWJ010000014.1, on the reverse strand, counting down.
TCTCTTTGCGGTTGTACAGTACCACCCGGCTTGCCGCTGTGCGAGGGCAGTCTGACCGTAATATCCGCAAACTGCGAAAAACCATCCGCAAGAAATTGCAGCGCCAGATGTATGACCATCTATGCACAAAACCGGAAAATACCCTGACTTTGAAAGAACGTCGTTTTTGGGAGGAATACTCAAAAATCGCAAAGAAACAGGGCAAGGACGCTATGATCCGGCGGGAGAACAAGACCAAGCACCGAAAAAAGAAAAATCGCCCCTGATAACAGGGGCGATGGAGCAGAGTGGGTGTGTATGATGAAAAATTTGTTTGAACAGTCCCGTTCCTATTGGGTACGGTACAATTATTACGAGCTGAAAACAGGAGAAGATGGCAAGCGGTACATCACCCCTGGCAAAAACGCAAAGCCGAATGTCTACAATCCGCTGAAAGAAGCACCAAGCATTGTGCTAGATGCGCTGAATGTGGGGATGCTGATGATGGGGCGCAAGCCGGAAGCAGAGGTGGAAAAGGCGGTGATGGAGTTTATCACCCGGTACGGCCTGCTGGGACTGATGACTGCCCTGCCCACCACATCGTCCTTTATGGACTACGAGGCGGTATATCTGCCGAAAAACCACTTTGTCAAGGAAGAATCCATGGCGACAGACAAATATTTGTCCCTGTTTTATCCCTTCGACCAGTTTGACTTGGTGAAGAATGGAATTACATCTAAGTGGAGTGTGTCCGGTGACCGTACGATGGTTGCCCTGACCATGACCTTTATGGACGAGCCGATGGCAAAGAACATGAGCTTCCAGCGGGAATATGCGGAACCCTACGACTGGGTGACCCAGCAGTTCAAGGACTGGGCCTTTACGCTGACCACCGCCATTTTGTACTACAATGACTATGATTCCATTGACGAGGACGCACGGGGATTGTACCGCAAGGCCATGGCTGCGTTCGGCGGAATCACTCCCAGCTACCACATTGAGCTGCTGGATAAGCCCACCATCTATTGGGATTTTCACTCCCTTTTATTGGGTATCCAAATGATGTTCAGCTTTATACTGGTGGACGATGACCAGCCCCTACGCCTGTGCAAGCACTGTCAGAAGGTGTTCTTGGGCAACAGGTCTAACGCCGCCTTTTGCAGCCCACAGTGTAAAAATCAGTACAATCTTTACAAGAGTCGGGGAAAGAACCGGACGGATGGAGGTAACGAGTAATGAGTAAGGAACAGGAACCGCCTCGAATGAAACCAGAGAAATCTTCTTTTATAAAATCAATCCTGACCGGGAGAAGGACTGTCAAAGGCCATGTGTGCAGAAAAAAATAAGCCTCATGAACAAAGGCTTTGGAAAAATCGATTATTCTACTTTTTCTGCTGTTTCACGATAAAAACCATCGGTAAACCGTGTTGTAACTTCAATATATCTGAGATTTTGTTCAATTAATGTTCTTTCTATTGCTTTACTGACCTGCAGTTTTATCTGCACATAGCGAGACGGATTAAAATAGTGAGCTCATAAAGGTAAAATGGTGCATATCCTATTCCTGGATATGCACCATTTCTCAATGTTTAAACTATCTTCCTCGGTTTCGTGGTTTTCAGCGCTACCGCTGCGATCATGGCGTAGTGCCATTTGCTCTTTCCCGTAATGATGTTGTAGTCCTCAAAGGAGAGGAACTCCAGCAGGCATTCTTTGGGCACTTTATAGGCGTGCTGCTGCGGGAAGGATTTTATTAAAAGCGAAAGACTTTTAGGAAATTTATCATGTTTTTTCTCGATGCAAGATGTCAAGTCGCAGCGCCCCCAGTGTCCGAGCCGCACGATTAAAATCATTCATCCTCCATTCCCAGTTAGGGGAGCCCACCGTGCCGGGGGTATTCATGCGGGCATCGTCGTCCAGCTCCATGATATCCTGCAAAGGCAGAATGGCCCACTCCGCCGGGCTTGCCAGGGCGCAGCGGTTCAGCCGCTCCACCACGCTGCCAGTGCCGAAGCCCTGCCTCTTGAGCCAGCGGCGCAGCTTGCGGCGTTGCGCCGTGGAAAGGCTGTGGTACCATTCCAGCAAGGTGGCATTGTCGTGGGTGCCCGTATAGTAGATCTGCTGCTGCCGGTTCGGCTCGATATCCTGTACATACTTGCCCGATGTGTCCAGCGCGAATTCCAGCACCTTCATGCCCTTGAGGTGGTAGTGATCCCGCAGTTCCAGCACCTGGGGGCGCAGATCCCCCAGGTCCTCCGCCACCAGCTCCAGACCCGGAATCTTCTCATACAGGGTATCCAGCACCGCATAGCCCGGGGCTTCCAGCCATTCCCCTTCCATGGCGGTGGGGCAGGAGGCCGGGATTTTCCAATAGGTGTCGAAGGCGCGGAAATGGTCGATGCGGATGATGTCGAAAAGTTTCTGATTGTAGCCGATGCGCTCCACCCAGAAGGCAAACCCGTCCTGCTGCATCTTGTCCCAGTTGTAGATGGGGTTGCCCCACCGCTGGCCGGTGGCGCTGAAATAGTCCGGCGGTACCCCTGCGATAAAGGTGGGGCGTCCGTCCTCGTCCAGCAGGAAATTCTCCCGCCCGGCCCATACATCTACCGAGTCCACACCCACATAGAAGGGCACATCGCCCATAATGCGCACACCTTTTTGATGGGCATATTCCCGCACAGACTTCCACTGGTTCAGAAACTGATACTGTAAAAAGCTGTGGTAGGCGATTTCTTCGGCAAACTTGCCCAAGTCTCCCTGACGGGTCTTCGGCCAATCCCGCTGCCACTGAGGCCACTCCAGCCAGCAGCGGCCCTCGTTCGCCTTTTTGAAGGCCCGGAACACGCTGTAGTTTTTCACCCACTCCTGCCCGGCGAAAGCGTTGTAGTCCTCGTCCGGCTGAAAGGCGGCACAGGCGGCGCGCAGAAGAGGCTCTTTCCAGGCGCGCACCGCTTCATAGTCCACACGGCCCGGGTGGTCCGTCGGGAATTCCGGTGCTTCGGGCAAAAGGCCCTGTTCCACCAGCAACTCCAAGCTTAGATAAAGTTCGTCCCCTGCGCAGGAGGAGTAGGGCTGGTAAGGAGAGTTGCCGTAGCCCGTGGGATTTAGAGGCAGAATCTGCCAGATGCTCACCCCGTTTTCGGCCAGGAGGTCGATCCATTCATATGCCGGCCGGCCCAGCTCCCCCACCCCGGTGCGGGATGGGAGAGAGGATACCGCCAGCAGAATTCCTGTTTCTTTCATTCGATCATCCTCACAGATGCCAGATATCCTGATTGTACTCCGCGATGGTGCGGTCGGAGGAGAAGAAGCCCGCCTTGGCGATGTTCACCAGGGTCTTGCGGCTCCAGGCCAGTTCGTCCTCGTAATCCGCCAGCATCGCTTCCTTTTTCTGGATGTATTCCTTCACATCCAGCAAGGTCATGAACCAGTCCTTGCTTACGATTTCCTTATACAGGCGGCACAGGCTTTCCACATCGCCGATGCGGATCAGCTTTTTGTCGATGATAAAGTCCACCAGACGGGCGATCTCCTCGTCGCCGTCGTAGAGGGCGGCGGAGGAATAGGCCTGCTCGTCGTACAGACGGATGACCTCCTCGGAGCTTTTGCCGAAGGAATAGATGTTCTCTTCCCCCACCAGCTCCGCGATCTCCACGTTTGCGCCGTCCCGGGTGCCCAGAGTGAGCGCACCGTTGTGCATGAACTTCATGTTGCCGGTGCCGGAAGCTTCCTTAGAGGCCAAGCTGATCTGCTCGGAGATATCGCAGGCAGGAATCAGCTTTTCCGCTTTGGTCACGTTGTAGTTCTCCACCATGATCACCTTCAGATAGGGGCTGACCTGCGGGTCGCTTTCGATCAGCTGAGAAAGGCAGAGGATCAGGTGGATGATGTCCTTGGCGATGGTGTAGGCAGGGGCCGCCTTTGCGCCGAAGATCATGGTGATGGGCCGGGCGGGAATCTTGCCGGCCTTGATCTCCAGATACTTGTAGATAGCGTACAGGGCGTTCATCTGCTGGCGCTTGTACTCGTGCAGACGCTTGACCTGAATGTCGAAGATGGAATCCGCATTCAGCTCCACACCCTGGGTTGTTTTGAGGTAACGGGCCAGCGCCTGCTTGTTTTCGGTCTTGATACGGCGCAGCTGGTGCAGCACCTCTTCATCGTTCTGGAAGGCCAGCAGCTTTTCCAGTTCTGCCGCGTCCTTTTTGAAGCCGGAGCCGATTAGGCTTTCAATAAAAGCGGCCAAAGGCTGGTTGCAATGGAGCAGCCAGCGACGGAAGGTGATGCCGTTGGTCTTGTTGTTGAACTTTTCCGGGTACAGCTCGTAGAAGGGCCGCAGCTCGGATTCCTTCAGGATCTCGGTGTGCAGCGCGGCCACGCCGTTCACGCTGTAGCCGTAGTGGATGTCGATGTGGGCCATGTGCACCCGATCCTGATCGTCCAGAATGGCGACCCGGGGATCGGCACTCACCTGCTTTGCCCGCTTGTCCAGCTCCTCAATGATGGGCACCAGCTGGGGCACTGCCTTGCGCATAAAGTCCATGGGCCACTTTTCCAGCGCCTCGGCCAGAATGGTGTGGTTGGTGTAGGCGCAGGTCAGGCTCACCTCGCGGATGGCGTCATCCATGCTCATGCCCTCGGCGGTGAGCAGGCGGATCAGCTCGGGGATAATCATGGTGGGATGGGTGTCGTTGATCTGCACCGCCACGAACTCGTGCAACTTCTCAATGCTGCCACCCCGCTCCCGGGTCTCCTTCAAAATCAGCTGGGCGGTGCTGCTCACCAGGAAGTACTGCTGATACACCCGCAGCAGGCGGCCCGCCTCGTCGCTGTCGTCCGGGTAGAGGAACAGGGTCAGGTTGCGGGCGATGTCGCTCTTGTCAAAGGAGATGCCATCGCCGATGATGGATTCGTCCACGGTCTCCACATCGAACAGGTGCAGGCTGTTGCGCTGGCCGTTGTAGCCGGGTACGCCCACGTCGTACATCACCGAGCGCAACGAAAAACCGCCGAAGGGCACGGTGAAGCGAACGCCGGTGTCGGTGAGCCAGCTTTCCGGGGTGATCCAGGGGTTCTTTTCTTCCTTCTGCTTGTTGTTCTCCAGCTTCTGGTAGAACAGGCCGTCGTGATAGTTCAGGCCCGCACCGTCGCCGCACAGGTTCAGCGTAGCGATGGAATCCAAAAAGCAGGCCGCCAGGCGGCCTAGACCACCGTTGCCCAGCGAAGGCTCATTTTCCGCTTCCTCAACGGCGGTGAGCTCATGACCGTGTTTGGCCAGCAGCTCTTTTGCCTCGTCGAACAGGCCCAGATTGATCAGATTGTTGCTGAGCAGCTTGCCGATCAGAAATTCTGCCGACACATAGTACAGCTTGCGCTTGCCATCGGTGCGGGGCATGGCGGCCAGCTGCTCCTTGGTGTAGAGCATCAGGGCGGTATAGACCTGCTGGTCGGTGGCGGTGTCCAGATTTTTTCCGTAATGCTTATTCAAAATGCTCTGCAGTCTCTGTTCCATATACCTTTCCCTCTCATTTCTCTCAGTGTTTCGGTTGGGAACGTTCCAGGGCTTCGTATACCCGCAACAGCTCGCCCACGCTCCACGCCTGGGCAAAGCAGCCCCGGGAGGCGGTGGGGATTTCCCCGACGTCAAT
>NZ_DBFNWJ010000013.1:0-5061 GCF_048426865.1 Candidatus Allofournierella merdipullorum | reverse complement strand
CCCATGGCCCGGTTCTACAACCCTCAGCTGGCCACCATGGTCCAGCCCGCCGCCCAGATCGCAAAGACCAGCGTCAAGCTGCTTTTGCGCTGCATCGAAAAGCGGCAGCCGGCGCAAACGGTGCTTTTGGAAGCCACCCCCACGCCCGGCGGCTCGGTGAGAGCCATCTGATTTTTGGTAAGCAGAGCGGAAGGTCCGCTTTTGTTTTAAACCGCTCCCGCAAGGGAGCAAAAGAAAAAGGAGAACACATATGAAAAAGGCACTTGCACTCGTGCTGGCCGGCGCCATGGCTCTGAGCCTGGCCGCTTGCGGCAGCACCCCCAGCAGCACCGCCACCTCCGGCAGCACTCCCGCCTCCGGCGCTTCCACCGCTTCCGGCAAAGTTTACTACCTGAACTTCAAGCCCGAGCAGGATCAGCAGTGGCAGGACCTGGCCAAGGTCTACACCGAGCAGACCGGTGTGCCCGTGGAGGTCGTGACCGCCGCTTCTGGCAACTACGAGACCACCCTGATGGCCGAGATGGGCAAATCCGACGCCCCCACCCTGTTCCAGGTGAACGGCCCCGTGGGTCTGGCCAGCTGGAAGGACTACTGCTATGACCTTTCCGGCAGCGACATCTACAGCCAGCTGACCAGCGACGCTTACGCTCTGAAAGAGGGCGACACCGTCTACGGCATCGGCTACGTCATCGAGAGCTACGGCCTGATCGTCAACAAGACCCTGCTGGCCGAGGCGGGCTACACCGTTGAGGACATCCAGAGCTTTGAGGATCTGAAGGCTGTGGCCGAGGACATCACCGCCCGCAAGGACGAGCTGGGCTTCGCCGCCTTCACCTCCGCCGGCATGGACGGCTCCTCTGACTGGCGCTACAAGACCCACCTGGCGAACCTGCCCATCTACTTCGAGTACCAGGATGAGGGCATCACCAGCACCGACGCCATCAAGGGCACCTACCTGGACAACTACAAGAACATCTGGGATCTGTACATCAACAACTCCACCTGCGCTCCCTCTGAGCTGGCCGCCAAGACCGGCGACGACAGCCGCAACGAGTTCCTGGCCGGTGAGGCCGTGTTCTTCCAGAACGGTTCCTGGGAGTACGGCAACCTGACCGGCGAAGGCAAGTTCACCGATGACGACCTGGCCATGATCCCCATCTACATCGGCGTGGGCGACGAGGCGGGCCAGGGCCTGTGCACCGGCACCGAGAACTACTGGTGCGTGAACAACATGGCTTCCGAGGAAGACATTCAGGCCACCCTGGACTTCATCAACTGGTGCGTCACCAGCGAGGAAGGCACCACCGCCATGGCCAACGAGATGGGCTTTGTCATCCCCTTCAAGGGCGCTGCCGAGTCTCCCAACCTGTTCGTGAAGCAGGACGCCGAGATGACCGCCGCGGGCAAGACCCCCGTGTCCTGGAACTTCACTACCATGCCCTCTGAGGAGTGGAAGAACGTTCTGGGCACCGCTCTGACCGCCTACGCCGCCGGCACCGGCAGCTGGGACGACGTTGTCACCGCGTTCGTGGACAACTGGGCCGCCGAGTATCAGCTGGCCAACGGCTGAACCCTGCACCGATAACAAATGGGGGAGCCTCTCGCTCCCCCATTTTTCGGTACATGCGCCATTGTAAGGAGGGATAAAAAGCGGCATGCAAAAAGCATTGAAAAAATACTTCCCGATCTTTGTGCTGCCCACGCTGGCCGCCTTCACCATCGGGTTCATCGTGCCCTTCATTGAGGGCATCTACCTTTCCTTCTGCAAGTTCACCACGGTGAACAACGCGAAATGGGTGGGCATTTCCAACTATGTCACCGCCCTGAAAGACGAGAGCTTCATGTACTCGTTCTGGTTCACGGTGGCCTTCACCGTGGTCAGCACCATCACCATCAACCTGCTGGCTTTTGCCGTGGCGCTGGTGCTCACCCGGGGCATCAAGGGCACCAACTTCTTCCGCACGGTGTTCTTCATGCCCAACCTCATCGGCGGCATCGTGCTGGGCTACATCTGGAACATCCTCATCAACTGCGTGCTCAGCCTGGTGGAGCAGCCTCTGCTGGGTCTGAACACCCCCGCCGGCTACTGGGGCCTCATCATCCTGATGGCCTGGCAGCAGGTGGGCTACATGATGATCATCTACATCGCCGGATTGCAGAGCGTCTCGCCGGACCTCTTGGAGGCCGCCGCCATTGACGGCGCTAACAGCTGGCAGACCTTGGTGAAGATCAAACTTCCCATGGTGATGAGCAGTGTGACCATTTGCCTGTTCCTCACCCTGACCAACAGCTTCAAGCTGTTTGACCAGAACCTCTCTCTCACCGGCGGCGAGCCCAACCATGCTACCGAAATGCTGGCCCTGAACATCTATAACACTTTCTACGCCCGATCCGGGCCCCAGTGGAAGGGTATCGGCCAGGCCAAGGCCGTGGTGTTCTTTGTTGTAGTTGTCATCATCGCGCTGGTCCAACTGAAGGCCACCAGCTCCAAGGAGGTGCAGCAATGAACAACTCAAAAGCCAAAAATGCACTCAACATGGTGTTCACAGTGCTGTTCAGTGTGTTGGCGGTGCTGTATATCTACCCGGTGTTCATGATCCTCATCAACTCCTTTAAGGTGGAGACCGCCATCAACACTAGCACCGTATTCCAGCTGCCCACTGCTAACACCTTTGCCGGCACTGCAAACTTTGTGGCCGCTGTGGTCAGCCAGGGCTTTTTGCAGAGCTTCTTCTACAGCCTGTTCATCACCGTTTCCTCGGTGGCGCTGATCCTCTTGTGCTGCTCCATGTGCGCCTGGTACATCACCCGCATCAACGGCCCCGTTTCCAAGGCCATCTACTACCTGTGCGTGTTTAGCATGGTAGTTCCCTTCCAGATGGTGATGTTCACCCTGGCCCAGACCGCCGACAGCCTCAACCTGAACACCCCCTACAACATTTGCATCATCTACTTGGGCTTCGGCGCGGGGCTGGCGGTGTTCATGTTCTGCGGCTTTGTGAAGAGCATCCCGCTGGAGATCGAGGAGGCCGCCACCATCGACGGCTGCAATCCGCTGCAGACCTACGGCCTGGTGGTGCTGCCCATCCTCAAACCCACCCTCATCTCGGTGGCCATCCTGCAGGCCATGTGGGTATGGAACGATTACTTGCTGCCCACCCTGGTGCTGGACATCCGCAAATATCGCACCATCCCCATGCTCATCCAGTACTTCCGCGGCAGCTTCGGCCGTGTGGAGATGGGCCCCATGATGGCCTGCATTCTGCTGACCATCCTGCCCATCATCGTGTTCTACCTGTTCTGCCAGAAGTACATCATCGAGGGCGTCGTTGCCGGCGCGGTGAAGGGATGAGAGCCGCGGGCATTCTTCTGCCTCTTTCCAGCCTGCCGGGGCCTTACGGCATCGGCACGCTGGGCAAAGAGGCGCGGCATTTCATTGATTTTCTCGCCGAGGCGGGCCAGAGCTACTGGCAGATTTTGCCCATCGGCCCCACCGGCTACGGCGACAGCCCCTATCAGAGCTTTTCCGCCTTTGCGGCAAACCCCTATTTCATCGACCCCGGCCTGCTGCTTGCCGACGGTCTTTTGGAAGAGGGAGAGGCCGGGGCCTTCCATTGGGGCGACGATGAGACGACGGTGGACTACGGCGCGCTCTATCAGGGCCGCCACGCCCTTTTGAAGAAGGCGGTGGACCGGCTGGAACCGGAGGACGAGGGCCTCGCCGCCTTCTGCGCCGAAAACGCCTTCTGGCTGGAGGACTACGCGCTGTTCATGGCTCTGAAAGGTGAGAACGGCCAGAAGAGCTGGCTGGAATGGCCCGACGAGGTTCGGCTGCGGGAGCCTCAGGCCCTGCGCCGGGCCGCCGAGCGGCTGGCGGGGCCGGTGCGCTACTGGAAGGGCGTGCAGTACCTCTTCCACCGCCAGTGGACCGCCCTCAAGGCCTACGCCAAGGAAAAGGGCGTTGCCATCATCGGCGACATCCCCATCTATGTCTCCCCCGACTCGTCGGATGTCTGGGCCGGGCCGGAGCTGTTCCAGCTCACCGCCGACCGGCGGATGGCCGCCGTGGCGGGCTGCCCGCCGGACGCCTTTGCCGCCGACGGCCAGCTGTGGGGCAACCCCCTCTACGACTGGGACTACCACTACACCACCGGCTACGCCTGGTGGGTGCGCCGTCTGGCCCACGCCTGCACGGTGTACGACGTGGTGCGCATCGACCACTTCCGGGGCTTTGAGAGCTATTTTGCCATTCCCGCCGGCGACGACACCGCCAAAAACGGCGTGTGGCGCAAGGGGCCGGGCATGGCGCTGATGCGCGCGCTGCACAAGCACCTGCCTTCGGCCCGTATCATCGCCGAGGACCTGGGCTACCTCACCCCCGAGGTGAAGGCTCTGCTGGAGGCCAGCGGCTACCCGGGCATGAAGGTGCTGCAGTTCGCCTTTGACCGCCGGGAAGCCGGGGACTACAGGCCCCACAACTACATCCCCAACTCGGTGGTCTACACCGGCACCCACGACAACACCACCACCGCCGCCTGGCAGAACGACGCGGCGGAACAGGACGTGGCGCTGGCCCGGGCCTACATGGCCTGCGGCGAACAGGAAGAGCCGGTGGACGCTTTCATCCGCACCGCCTTTGCCAGCGTGAGCGACACCGCCATCATCCCCATGCAGGACTGGTTGGCTCTGCCCTCCTCGGCCCGAATGAATACCCCCAGTAAAGCCGAGGGTAACTGGCAGTGGCGCATGGCACCCGGCATGGCCGCTTCCAAGCTTGCTAAGCGTATCCGTCGGCTGACTGCACTCTACGGTCGTATCGGTCGATGATAGTTTGTGTATGTGTTTTTCTTTGCCTCGGGTTCGATGCCCGAGGCAAAAACATGCTTGGATGTGTTTCAGTGGCTACATTTGATTTTCAGTTGTAAAGAGTATCTTGTCTAGCCACTGTTATTTTCAAATCGATGCTCTAGCGGAAATGGGGGTAAGGCAATTGCGAAGCGAACTCCACCGCATTCAAGGAGGGCTGGGAATGAAATATGGACGATTTTGGAAAAAATGAAA
>NZ_DBFNWJ010000012.1:0-44630 GCF_048426865.1 Candidatus Allofournierella merdipullorum | reverse complement strand
TTCCGTTGCCTGTGCTTTCTGCTCCTCTTTGGTTAAAACCTCTCCACGCTTACAGGCGGCTTCAAACTCGCCCATTTTCTTTTGTAAGTCTCTCTCAATGGCTTTTTTGCTCCACCCCTCCGGGGGAGTGTACGTCATTGTATAGGGAGTGAGCTGTTTTCCTGTCAGCTTATCACGTCCACGAGTGACTTTTATCTGATAGCTGATTATCTCCCCAGCTTTATTTTTCCTTGCTGTAACAGAAGCCATAAGAATACCTCCTTCTTAATGTATATTCGTTGCGAGAAAGTGTTGTTTGTTTCTCTATAGTGTTATTCTACACTACAACAAGATTCTTGTCAACACTGTTGCGAAAAATTTTATTTATTATAGTGTAGAGTGTTGCGTTTTGATGTAGATAGTGCTATAATAAAGGAAAACACAAATGGGAGGTGAACCACTATGGACAACATTCGCAACGAAATTAAATCTTATATCGCCGCTTCCGGCTGGTCGTTGGTTGATATAGTCGCAAAAATGAACGAAAGTCGTTCAGAAAGCGAGCAGACTACTCCTCAGAACATTTCCAATAAGCTCACGAGAGGTACGATCAAATACAGTGAGGTTAAGGAAATCGCTGAAATTATCGGTTTCAAGATTGTTTGGGTGAAAGAATGATGGTTGCTGTCTGTTCCATAGATTTCGAGCGAAAGGAGGAATAGTCATGAGGAAAGTCGCAAGTCTCATTCTATTGGTTGTGATGGTGTTTTCGCTTTCTGCCTGTGGTTCTTCTGAACCCAAAGTAGAAGTCACGGCGGAAAGTTCGCTGACTTCACTCCAAGAGAAAATTTCCAATGTTATCAGCATTGTTGTGTATGATGAAGAAACAGACCCGAATGAAAATCTCGGCAGACCGGGACAATATATCGGTAAGGCTGATTTCTTCGATGATCGTATGGAAGATACGGAAGATAACGCTGGAACAATCGAGTTCTTCTCCTCCAAGTCTGACTGCAATGATAGGTACGAGTATCTTTGCAAGCTCTCAGACCCGGAGCTGGGTGTGTTCGGAGTGAACCAGTATATTTACAAGTACGATCTCGCTGTGTTTAGAGTCAGCTTCGATTTAACCCCAACCCAAGCCGAAGAATACAAAGCGGCTATGGACGAAATAATGGGGGAAGTATCAGAACAATATAAAGGGTAACTGTACCCCAATCGCATATAAAGCCCTCGCCCTTAATTGGGTAGAGGGCTTTTCTGCGTCATAGTCGTGATTATTCCACAGTCGTTTCCACCGGGTTACTCTTTGACTGTTCCTCCAATTTCGTTTGCTGTTCCTCGTAATACTGCATACTCATTGCGTATGCGGTTTCCGGGTCAACAAACAAGCCGGAATGCTGGAACGCAAGCAGAGGGTGAATCTTTGTCTGTTGCAACATAGACACCAGCACTTGGGATTTAGTCTGAATATTTTCGTAGTTCCTACGAGTGAACTGTAGATCAATATCCTTCAAACGTAGGTTAATGTCACCGAGGTCACGGCAGATACGAAGCACCAGCTTGAGCATTTTCTTCTCGGACTTCTTGAACATATGCTCACTGTCCTTTGCCCTCGCTTCTGCAAGAGACCAACCGTCACGAAGCAGTACCGCCGCTCCTGTGTCAGAAGTGGAAGAACCACCATTACGGTTCGGAATGCCGCAGATAGTGAGGATAGCGGAGTAGCAATCCTCTTTAAGAGTCTGAGACTGGTCTTGGTTCAGATCGTTGGTAACAACGTCCACGTCAGCGTTTGCACCGTCCACGGACTTGACCTTGATTGCGCCAAGCTCTTTCAGCTCCTTGAAATCATCAGCGGTAATGTCGCAGTTCACAAACTTAATGAAAGCCTGTATAGTCTGCTCCATACCGTCCATACGGTTCGACTCGATGTTGTTGATCGTATCGAGCAGAGGAAGGACAATCTCGAAAGAGCCGAGTCGGGCATTATTCGCCGGGTACTCAAAAATAGGAATCATGTCAAGGGCATGAGCTTTTTCCTCTTTCAGAATGTCACCTTCGATAAGGTAGTAGCGGTTCTCGGTGTAGACAGAGAAGCGAAGCACTTCTTCATCGTCCTTGTAATACTTCACACCCATGAGCGGCTTGTTGCCGATCTCACTGGAATAAACAACGAAGGTATCACGAGGGTCGAGAGTGTGAAGCTCGAAGGGAGCTTCGTCTTCCTCATTCTTCTCGTCCGGCAGAACCAAACGATATGCAGTGCCGCAAATCATTTGCCACTCGACAATCTCTTGGTCTTTAGTGGCTTTATCCTCTGCGAACATAAGCTCATTCAAAGCGGTGATAGCCTTTGCGGTAGCTTCCTCACCGTTTCTGCCGACATACTGAATGGGTTCACCACACAAATAGCCGACCTTGAAGGAGACAATCTCGTTCGCTCGGTTTTCTACAATCTTGTTGCAGATTTCGGGGCGCACTTCTTTGGTTCTGTGGAGAATAGGCTGTTTACCACGGTAGTAGTTCCACAGGTAATCAATCTCACTGCGGTTCAGTTCGTGTGTGCCAAGAGCTTTCTGCAACACATCGACCACGTTATCTTTGGTGATCTCACGGACGCTGGTCTTGATAACACGTCTGCCGTTCATTTGCCTTGTCTGAGACAGACCTTTTGAAGTGTCAACGGTATTTCCCATATTGATTTCCTCCTGTAATTATTTTGCACGAACACCAACGGTACAGCCTAAGAGGGGGATTTCCCCTCTTAGGTAGTTGCAAACCTATAGCCGTTAGCTCTCTGCTGAGTTGTTACAACGTCCGTAATGGTACGGTTGCCAACCTGTACAATGGTTTGTTCCTTCTTATCAGCCTGTCGGCGCATATCCTCCGCAAGTCTTGACTCGTTCAGAGCTTCCAGCACTGCTTCTCGGAACTCCTCACGAACGTGAGAAGTATCAATGGAGAAGTTACTGTTTGCAGATACGTTTGCAGTCACCGCTTTGGCAAAAGAATTACCGTTGTAATACTTGAGCGCAGAGGTATCAACTGCAAAGCTCATTACAGGGCTTACGCTGGTGAAGGAATCCGCCCAACTGCTTACAACACCCTTTGTGGTCTTACCGAGAGAGGTAATACCGATGTTGTAGCCGAGAATCGTGTCCTCACCAATTCGCTCGAATACCTTGGAAGGAGAGTTGGAATCCAGCTTTTCCTTGAACCAACTGATAATCGAAGCACCCCAACTACTGATAGTGTTTTTACAGGTGTTGTACAAAGCACCGATACCGTTCTTGAATCCCTGCACTACGTCAGAAGCAATGCTGTAGAACTTGTCGTAGGAAACATAATCCGTAAACCAGCTCTTGACATTCGAACCGAACGTAGTCATTGCACTCTTAGCCGCAGTGTAGTAGTTTGCAACACGGTTCTTGAATCCATCTACGATGTTTGTCGCATAGGACTGGAAAGTGGTGCTGTTGATACCTCCGAAGGAAGTGTTGGAGAACCATTCCTTTACCCCGGAAGCCCATGTGGTGACGTTTGTCTTGACGGTTGTGTAGGTATTGCCTATTTTATCCTTGAACCCGGAAACAATGTTTCCACCGATTTCCTTGAAATTCTCAACGATACCTCTGCCATCTGCACCCTTGGTGAAGAACTCTACAACCTTGGAAGCCCATTCGGAGACCGTACTGAGCATATTTGTGAATCCCTCAATACCCTTCAACAGACCAGCAACAATGTCTTCACCGATAGTGGCAAAGACTGTAGAAGGACTGTGAATACCAAGTGCGTCCTTAAAGCCCTGCACGAAACCGTCAACGAAGTCTGTAATCTTCGTCCAAATGGTCTGCAAACCTTCCCAAATACCGTCAATGATAGACGAGCCGATTTCGGTAAACTTCTTCCAACCGCTCTTGACAGCCGCTTCGATTTTTCCCGGCAGAGCTTTGAAGAACTCACCGATTTTCGTTACGACATTCGGAATCGTTTGAGTGAAGAAGTTCGGCAAAGTAACAGTGAAGAATTTTGTAAAGGCACTCTTAATGCTGTTCCACATTTTCGAGAACCAGTTCGGAATCCTCACCGTAACAAAGTCAACTGCGGACTTCCAAGCGTTACCGAGAGACTGTCCAAGCTCGTAGCCGAGTCCATACCAGTCGAAGTTCTTGAAAGACTCCCACTGCTTACTGAACCAGCCAGTAAATTTGTTCCAAATCCCCGGAATCGTCTGAGTAAAGAACTTTTTCACAAAAGCTGTGATTTCGTCCCACTTCTGAACGACAAGGATAATGCCATCTGCAACAAGACCTACGGCAAGACCTATAAGCGTACCAATACCCGGAGTGATAGCAGTTCCAGCCGCCGCACAGATAACACCAATACCAGCACCAGCCGCCGTACTTCCTATTGCGGTGAGAGCGGCACTCAGCCAGTCGATACCGTTTTTGATGGAATCATAAATTCCTGTAATCATTGCAGGAATACCGAGTATGATACCACCGACACCAGCGGCAAGAGCCGCACCAGCCGCACCAGCAGTTCCTACACCCAAGTTGATACCAGCTTGTGTGATAGCAAGACTTACAGCACTACTTCCAAAAGCAGTGTCAATCCAAGTCGCAATAGAAGAACCAAGGAAAGCCAATCCGCTCGTGCCAAGGAGACCTCCGCCCACAATCTGAGCGAAGTTCATGCCATTGAGTTCATTCTGAATAGCGTCAATGATACCAGCCGCTTCGAGTGCGATACCTCCGATAGTCAGACTGATACCTATGGATAACGTCAATGCGTTTCCAAGTCCTGCTTTCTGCAAGGTTCTGATTGTCTCAAGAGCAGAAATAACTCCACGAGAGATTTTCCATGCCGCCAAACCGAGAGAGATTGCGCCGACAGTGGTCAAAATCCTTCCGAGTCTCGTATGGAAGAAATCGCTCCAAGAATTGATTTCCTCAGTGAGACCGAGCCATTCCTTCATTTTTCCAAGGATTTCCTCAACCTTGTCACTCACAGCGTTACCGATGAAGTCATAAGTAGGAAGCTCGAAGCCGAGACCTCCTCCACCTCCGATACCACTGCCACTTCCACTGCTGGAATCGTCTTGAGGGGAGATAATGTTCAGTTCGTCAATACCAAGCAGAGCGTTTTTGACTTCCTTCGCCTTTTTTCCAGCGTCACCGAGATTGTCAGCCAAATCACCAGCACCACCAGCGGCAGTGCTGAGTCCGCTGTAATCAATCTCCGGCAGTGCAAAACCAAAAAGGCTTGCGATAGCGTCAGCCACAAGTCTGATAGCCTTTGCCAATGCGATTGCGTAAGGAAGGACTGCGTTCAGCATAGGAATAAAGATGTTACCGAGCGCACGAGCCGCTTGGTTCACCTGTGCTTGCAGAATACGAAGCTGGTTTGCAGGAGCTTCCAAGGTACGAGCCATATCGCCTTGAGCGGTAGTGACCTGTGTCATGATTGCGTAGTAGCGCAATTCTGCCTTTTCAGCCTGTGTCATGGCATTGACACTCTTGGTGATACCAAGGTTCAACGCTTCCTGCTGTAATCTCGCCACAGACAGGTCGTAACCGAGTCTACGGAGAGGTTCGAGTTCGCCGGAGATACCCGACTGCAACTTCTGAAAAGCGTCCTCATAGCTGATATTGAAGAAGGAAGACAGGTCGTAACCGAGCTGAGTAAGATTCTTACTCATGGTGTACGCTCTATCGTTCACAACACCAAAACCAGTTGCAAGCGTCATGAAGACACCTTGATTTCTCAGCCATTCGGCAGGGTCGATACCCATGATTTCTGCAACATTCTCAGCATACTTCTGAGCTTCTGCCGCATACTCGCCGAGGGAGACCGTGAACAGGTTCAAGCTCTCAACGTACTCATTGGATTTCGTAATCCAGCCAGCAATAGCACTACCGATACGCTTCATTGCCATGACAGCAATTCCGATCTTCGCCGCAAGATTCACATAGCTGAGACTTGCTTTGTTGTTGGCATAGGAAAGACTGTTTGTGCTTGCGATCAACCGCTGGATTCTCGCCGGGAAAGCGGAGAAACCATTTGCGATAGACTGCATTTGAGTTGCGAGAGGAGCAAGGGCATTCGCCAACTGCTGAATCTGAGAAGCAAGAGTAGTCATGTTCACCGACTGTAGGGCAGACATGACTTGTGGTAGCTTTTGAAGTTGGGTCACAAAGGACGTGAGGTTGTTCTTACCCATCTGCGTGAGCGGTGTCAGTGCCGATACGAGCTGAGAAATTTTGCTACTCATACCGCCAATGTCTACAGAGTTTAGGGCTTGAACCGCCTGTGGTAGCCTTGTGAGCTGAGAAATGAAGCTGTTCAGATTAGCCTTGCCGACATTCGACAGCGGTGTGAGCGCACTTGAGAGAGCGTTCAGCGCACTAAAATCCATACCGTTAAGACTCTGAGCCGCATTACCAATACTTGCGATCTGCGTTGCCACAGACGGAGAGAGCTTGAGCTTTCCGCATTGGGATAGCGTCTGTAAGCTCTGAGCGAGCTTATTCAGCTTTTCCGCATTGTCGGAACTGACACCATTCAGAGACGTGTTAAGCGTAGATACCTGTTTCGCTACACCGTTCAGCCCTAAATTCTTAGTGGCATTTTTCAGTTTCCCCAAAGTATCGGCAAGACTGCTAATACTCTTTTCGGCTTGTGTAGTAGGAGCTTCGACTTCGACTTGTAAACGCTCAAGTGTAATATCACTCATAAAAATTTTCCTCCTTTCAGAAGATTTTGAATTAAAAATGGCGCATGACTGCAAAAAGGGGTTTCCCCACAATCGCAATCATGCGCCACTTACGGTAAGCAGTTATTTAACTGCGTTCCCACTTCAAACCGTTGCCAGCCGTTTCGAGTTCATTTACAAATTCCTCAAGAACAAGGCTGTACATTTCCGCCAGCGTGTTCAGCAATTCACCCTTGTTGTCGAACTGCTCATAGATTTCATCAATTTCTTTTCTTCGGGTGAAACGATGGTTTGCGATAAACGCACCAGCGAACATATCCGGGAGCAGAGACATAGGCTTATCCAGCACCTCCGCTACAACGAATCCTTTACGTTCCATTTCTTTAACGGAACTGCGTGTGTACTCAAGGACATATTTCTTGTTCTTATAAACAAAACTGATCTGTCTTACCATTGTGTGATTCCTCCTTAATTATGTTTATTGAAGTCTCACACAGGATAAATACTTATCTGAAACAGATAGTTAATTATCCTGTGTGATTACTGCCGTGGGTAGATTTATGCTGTCTCTTTAGCCGCTTCAACGATTTCGACATACTCAGCGTAATCAGACAACTTCAAGAGATCGACCATTTCCGGGTGAGCTTCCATGACGGACTTTGTATGTTCGGCAATATCCGTCTTTGTGGCAGATTCAGCAACATCACGGTAATACCAGTCGATTTTTGCCTTTTCTGCCGCAGAGAGCTTGTTTTTCTCTACAGAGCAATCCTGTAACTGAGGTACATAGTCCAGCACTTCAATGAAGCTCTGATAAGCCGGAGCATATACCTTATCTTTCTCCTCGCTATTCACAGTAAAGAAATCATTGTAGCGAATATCACCCTTACCCTTTGGCTTGCACATTTCCGCACACGCACCGAGCAGATATGCTTCCGCTTCATCAATCATTTTGTGCATGGAAGCACAATCTAACTGAATAGGCGCATGAAGGGTAATACCGTGTTCTCTGCTGATCGTCTGTAAAGCCCTCATTGCGTGGTAGTTGTCAAAGAAGACAGGTAACAGGTCGTGCAGTTCCACAGAATCCAAATCGTCACGCATTTTCAGCGTTTCGAGCAGATTGAGCATAGACTGAGTAGGCGCAGTGCGCATCATTTTAGTCACCTGTTCATGTCTGCTACGAGTAAATTCTTTGATCATGGAACGGTGAGCGGCAACCACTACGGCAACCATCTTATCGAACTCCATGTCAATGCGTTCTGTCTGTTTTGCGATCAAATCCGGGTGATAGGTGTGTTTGAGGTCAGAGATTTTCTGCTTGTAATCATTTCGCTCGTTATTAAAGAACTGACGGTCATTGTTCATGATCTGCCAAATGTGAGCATAACTGTTACCAGTTCTCTTGTGAGTGCCTTTTTCCCACTCAGACCGTCCGCTCTTAATACCTCGTGCGATTTCATCAAAATCTCTGTAATTGTTGAAATTTGCCATTCTCTTTTTCCTCCTTCATTGTGTGGTTATTTGTGAGCCTTATCATCGTTGGTCTGATCTGCAATCAGACCAGCGTCAATAGCGAATTTCTTCTCAAGTGAGAACAACCACTCTCGCTTTGAAAAATAGGTTTTCTTATCAGAGGAATAACACGCTACTCCATCGGAGCTGTAGTAATACTCCTCGCTGAATACAAACTGAATAAAATCTCGGTCTTCTTCCGATAGATTCTCGATCCAGTTTACAGTAAACTCCCACCATTCTGTTGTGAGATACTTTTTCCGGTTTCGGACAACCGCTCTCATGAATGCTTCTACCAGCTCTGTGTAGAACCACTTGAATTTAATCTGACCCATAATCGTTTCCTCCTTATTCCTCAGTATCATCGAGCAAATAGCGTCTGCGAATTTCTTCGGCATTATAATCGCTATCTATCTGTGTATTTGGTACAACAGGGGCAATTTCAACCCTATCAGCATGATCGAAGTGATTCTTCAACTGGAAAATCACCTGTACGGCATTTGCATTATTGTAAAGACTTGCATTCGTCAACACATCTGCCATGCTATCTTTCACCATACTGATAAAATCTGTCGTAGGGTGTTCGGGGTGCGAGAGCAACCAACGATGAAGGTTCTGTCGAGAACACCCTAATGCCCCGGACAATCCCATGACGGACGGAAAACAAGAGGAGAGGGAACACGCTTCGAGATACATGAAAGTGCGCTCCTGTACCTGTAGGGTGTCGGACAGATTAACCTTTGGAGCATTGATAGCGTCCCTCAAAGCATTAGCTGTGCTTTTGATTGACAAGCTGATCTGCTCGCTTTTGTGTTCGTCCGATATTTCCTTGTACACTCTGCCCTTACGTCCGTTCTCATGCTTGTCCGCTTCCAAAACTTCCGCCATTGAGCTTGCTGTAACAGGATTACTCATTCTTTTCACCAGCCTTTCCTAATAGTGAGCTGATCTTGTTGAACTGGATTTCATCAAGATGAGCCTTTAGTTTGTCAAAAGTGTAGTCCTTCAATGCTATTTGACTGATAATGTCCGAACAGGTGTCGTTGAACATTTCCAGCCATTGTGCTGTCGGGGTATCAGACTGTTTGCTTCTCCAATGTCGCAATGCTCGATCTGAATACCCCAGCGAGCGAGCCAGTCCCAAAGAGGAGGGAAAAGTGAGGGTTTCTTTGCAAGCCATCAAATAAATAACTGTGCGTTCCTGTACCATTTCCAAATTCTCAAGGGCAACTCGTTCCTTTGTAGCGAAGTCCACAACATCGGTGAGAGTTCCGTCAAGTAGCTCTCGCAAATGAGCTTCAAAGCAATCACCGGACGGTTGTCTGCTGATATTCTGAGCTTTCGCTTCGTTCATATCTGCAAGCATTTCATAAACACTTTGTGCTTCGTTATGACCTTTACGGTTTCCCATTGTCAACTGTCCTCCTTTTCTTCGTCTAATGCTTCTGCTTTCAACCAAAGAAATCGAGAACGTTTTCCATTCTTAATTCTCTTAGCTTTGGTGGTCTGATCTTTGTCTGTTTCTATCAGCCCATCAATAGCCAACTGCTGAAATAATGCGGCTTTTCCCAGCGGATAATTCTTATCCTGTGCGCTGTAGAACTTCTTGACCTCCGTATAGACACCATCGGGATAAAAATAGTAGAAATCTTTATCCCGGTAGCCGACAACACTTGAACTGTTATAATCGTTCGTGCAATCAATGTCTATAATGCGGATTGTTCCTCGATCTCGCATTTCACGAACAGCGTCAAGGAACAGCTTCACAGGCTTTTCCTCGACAATACGGCGATTTTGCTTATCAGCAAGTTCAATGAAAACTTTCCATGCCGCAGTCCGCAGACGTTCGGCTTGCGCTTCATCGACAGTGTTTTCAGCAAGTAACCATTCGCACATGAAATAAATTCCAATCTGCAAATGAGCCACGCATTCTGCCAGTCTACCGTGACCGCCGTTTTGGGCTTTATCTCGATACTCCAAAAACAGCGGTTTTGCCTGTTCGCTGATAGAGTCCCAATTCCGAATGACAAACTGAATATAATCGCTCATGCACTGGTTAAGGTGATCTGCATTCTGCTGTACCTTTGTGAGTGCAGACAGGTTAATATCTCCCGGCTTCAACTCAACAGATATGGAACGAGCGATTGCGCTCTCACCTACGTTGGAAAAGGACTCCTCCGCAGTGATAATCAGATTGCACTTAGGGCGGTAGGTTGCCTTGAGCGTTCCGTCTGCGTTCATTCTCGCTCGCCCGGAACGGTCTCCGATCTGCCGTGCAACAGCCTGTTCCATAGCTTCCATCTGTGCTTTGATCTTCGGTGTAGTGCTTGGGATTCTATCGTCCAACAGAACGAGAGTGGAGTCCGCCAGTGCGAACTTTTTCTCAACAGCATTCGTTGTATCTCTGAAACTCGCAGTAGGAGCAGTACCATTATTGAAAGCTCCAAAGAAATTCAGAAACAGCTTTGCCATTGTGGTTTTTCTCGCACCTGTTTTGCCAGTGAAATACAGAATGAAGCAAGGTTCAATTCCACAGTCACGCAACAGAGCATTGAGCGGAGTCAGAAAGGATAGTCCGAGTCCGGCATACACCAGTGAAGTAGGAGCAACAGAAGGTAGCAAGCTCAGAAGGGTCTTGTACCGTTCCGAGTCCTTCTTGTCGGTGAAGACGTAATTCTCCATCTGCCCGGACAGCATGACATTGTATTTGTCAGTCAAACCGTCTTTCGTTACGCTGTGTCCGCCGTTGAGGAAAACTCTCTCGCCCTCGATAGTGGTATATCCTGTGTGCTGATACAGCATTGTAAGCGGCGCATTCTCACACTGAATCTGCATTGCTTCACTGTATCGGGACTTTGCCCCACGTCCCAAGAAGATACGGCAAGCCGCACCAAATTTGATGTTAGGTGTCTGACTCAACACGTCCTTCAAAGAAATAGCGGTGTCCGCCCCTTTGCGAAAATCACGCAAGGCAGTGAATACAAGCTCCTCGGTAGTTTCAATGCCGTTGTCGATTATTCGCTGTTCTTTTAATAGTGGCGTGTGGTTCGCAATGGCGGTAGTCTCCGTGTATGTGTTGCCGTTCTTATCCTCTTTACCTTCAATGTAATAAAGAGTACCGTCCGGGCTATACTCGTAGTTATCGCCAATTCTCACACGCTTCTCATTCTTCTCCATTCACTTTTTGACCCCCTTACTGCTTACTCGCCGCAACACTGCAATCAGTCAAGCGTTCCAGCTCTGCTTCCAGTCGGGGCATATTGATTAGAATTTTCTTACCGCACTTGATATAGGGAATGTTCCCGGCTTTAAGGTTCTGACGTAAGAAATACTCCGACAAACCTGTGATCTTCACAGCTTCTTTAATTGGCTGAAAGATAGGGCGGTTCGTATCAATCACATTGGTCTTCATTTGCACTTACCTCCCTACATAGCTTTTTTCTTATCCTGTACGTCCGATCATACTGACGCAAATGCTCTCTGTTTTTCTCTCGCCACTTGGCTTTGTAAGCTCTTTGCTTCGCACGTCTTTCTGCGGCGATCTTTTCTCGAATCTCGTTCTCAAGAGCGAGCTTTTCAGTTTCGTCCATAGCTAATCCTCCGTTTCCGCAAAAATAAAAAAGGCGCATGACTGGTTGAGCCAAAAGCTCTCGCAATCATGCGCCTTACTATAACTTTGTAAATCAAAGAGTGTCCGAAACACTTTTCAGAAAGTATATACTTTTTACACTACCATTATACCACAGTTTTCCGAGAAGTCAAGTAAGTTTCTTGTTTTTTCTCAAGATATTGTGTTTTATAAGAATAATAAGAACAATATATAGCGTTCGCAAGCTCCCGGAATACAAGAACGAAGGACGGTAGGAAATAGATTTATCTATAGAAAAACAGCTTTTTCTATTATTTTTGATATTCAGACACGTTCCGCCAATACACCACACCAGCGGTAGTCACATCGGGTGGTACTGCGTTTGGTACTAATGGTACTGAGGTGGTACTAATTCCGTGTACCACTTTTCGGAGCAAAATGCTTTTTGTAATTTGGCGAAATGCGGTAGTATCGTAGTGTATTGTATTGAAATTATAAAGATTTATTAAATGGTACTAATGGTACTACGATTGCACTATAACGTGTGAATATTGAAAGCCTTTTATATTTTTCGGCTACTCGAAGCACTCCCTCGGCTTTATAGCGGCGGTGTCTATCCCCCTCCGGGGGTGTCCCTCTGAGCGTCCGCCGACAGCCGGACACAGCCGAACCAATCCAAAGAACACACGAACAAACCACAAACAGAAAATCCCGGAAGCGATCAAAGGCAAGCCGCCGATCATGAGAGCCAACCGAAAAACATTGTAAAAAGAACGACACCGCTCACAATGGGAGACCCAGCCACAGCACACCCAGCCAAAGAAAAACACCGCCAGCGGTGGACGTGTACGAGATTGGGAAAGCTACTCCCGGCATATAAAAACGGCTTGCGCTCCCTGTGTTGGTGTGTGCTGAGAAATCAACAGAAAATCAACTCGCTATAGAAAAAAGCAACACAAGCCACTACAACACATTACAAGACGATACACAAAGGGGATTTTTGACCGACTGAGCAAAAATCCCTGTAAATCAACGGTTTCCCCGATATGATATACAACGAAAGAGCAAACTACACGACATTACAAAAAATATCGTTGATAATTTGAAAAAAAGTGTTGACATTCGGCCCTTCGTTGGATATAATAAAACACGTCGCTGATCGCGATGTGGCCCGGTAGTTCAGTCGGTTAGAACGCTAGCCTGTCACGCTAGAGGTCGTGAGTTCGAGCCTCATCCGGGTCGCCACCTGCTGTTATAGCTCAGTCGGCAGAGCACATCCTTGGTAAGGATGAGGTCGTGCGTTCGAATCGCATTAACAGCTCCAAAGAAAGCCCCTTGGACCAACTGGTCCAAGGGGCTTTCGCTTTGCGTGCCGGGCCTGCGGGTCCGGCACATCGTTTTATTCGCAGCCGTCAGGTGCGGTTGAGCAGAATGTCTTTCAGCCAGCCGTTGGCCTCAGACTTGGTGAACAGCTTGTTGCCCACGCCCTCCACCACGTATTGAGCTGCTGCCGCATTCGCCGCCTGTAGGGCGTCGGCGTCGCTGCCGCCGGTGTTCTTTGCGTTCTGCCAGGCGCTGCGCCACACCTGCTCCAGCAGTTGGCTCTGCTGCATGCTCTTGGTCTGCTGTGCGTTGGAGGCGCTGACTTTGGTCTGACTTGCCTTCTGCGCGGCATTGGCCATCTGGCTCTGGAGCTTCGCCATCTGTGAGAGATACTCGCTGCTGATCTCAAACTGGCGGTCGTAATTCACCGAAGCCGCGTCGGCCACGGCATTGGCCAGATTCTGCTCCAGCTGCATCTCGTAGGCAAGGCGGGCGGCCTGCGCGTCGGACAGCTGGTTGTTGTAGGCCTGCTGAGCCTGGTTCCTGCCCGCGTTCAGCTGAGCCAACAGTTCTCCCAGGCTCTCGCCCCGGGCAACGTCGATCTCGTTGCGGCTGTTGCCGTAGTTGTTGTAAACGCCGGCCAGCGTGCTCTCGGCCGCGCCGCCGCCGATGCCCTGTGCCGCCAGCTGCTGCGGCAGGCTCTTGAGAGTCATCATCTGGTTGATATACGCCTGCTGCAGGGCGCTGTCCGCATTGCGGTTCACGCCCGCGGCGCCCATATCATAATCGCTCTGGAGCTGGCCGAGGGTGGCGTTGTAGTTGTTTTTCAGCGCCTCGATCTGGCCGTTGTAGGCGGCGTTCAGCGCCGCCATACTGCGCTCATAGGCCTGCTGGGCCGCCTCCCGGCGCTGCCGCTCCGCCTCTGCCGCGGCGGCCTGCTGCTGGGCGTAAAGGTTTTGCAGCCAGCTCAGATCCAGCGAACCGCCGCCGGTAGTGGCGGTGGAGCTGCCCTGTGTTTTTCCTGTGTTCTTCCAGCCGGAGCCGTTGACCGGCCCTCCGGTTCCTTCCACAAATGCCATCTGTCACGTCCTCCTTTTCTTCAGCCTTCGCCGGCGGCGTCCTCCACCGTATCCTTTGCGTTCGCCAGAATGCGGATGAGGAACGCCGGCACCGGCGCGCCCATGGCGGCGGCGTTTTCCAGAATGCTGCCCAACTCGGTGAGAATGTACCACACCAGCACCATCGGCAGCAGCAGCACCGTGTACTCAACGGGAATTCCCGGCACCTTGGCGGCCACCGTGCCCAGCACCGCGTCGGCCAGTGCCGCCACCAGCACTACCACGATCATGCCCGCTTTGTGCCAGATGCCGCTGCGGGCTTTGGCGCTGGACCACCGGCCCGTCTGCATCGCCGCCGAGCTGCCGGAGACGTAGTCCACCGCCATGCACACCACCCAGGCCAGCACCAGCCAGCCCAGCCAGCCGAAAGCCGCGCCAAAAGCGCCGAACACTCCCACGATGGCGGCTTTCACCGCCAGAAAGATATTGCTGTTGTCCATGGATGTTCCTCCCCTCATCCCGCCAGCGCGCCGCCGGCGGCGCTCAGTTTTTCCAGCACGGCGTCCATCCGGCCCGCCTGCCGCTGTTGTTCCGCCTCGATGCGTTCCAGTGCCGCCAGCACCTCCGCATCCCTGCCGCCGCCTTCTTCCGGCGTGATATAGTCCTCGCAGCCCAGACCCAGATCCAGCGCCCTGTTGCTCACAGTGGCCCGCTGGCTGCTGTTCATGGGGCCTACGATGATGCAGTCCCCGGCATCCGCAGCCGGAACGCACAGGCTCTCGGCCAGTGTGCGAATGGCTGCGCGGTCGCCGGCGGAGACAGGTCCTATCTTCAGTGTGTCAGATGCAAACACAGGCTTCTCCTCCTCTTCTTCATTGGGTTGGAAATAGATCCAGTCCCGGTCCACATTGGCGCTGCCCACGCCGTACTTCGCGCCGTAGCCAATGCGCCCGAACTGCCAGCCGCAGAGCTTGCGGCCCAGGCTGCGGGTGTACTCGCCCCAGGCGGTGTTCACATTCTCGATGGCCGTGCAGCTGTCGAAGTCCGGGTCATGGGGGTCGGCATAGTAATACGCCAGCCACAGCGGGCAGTCCAGCTGTTCCGCAGCCAGCCTGCTTTTTGCCCAGCTGGCGGAGCAGTAGACGCAGGGGGCATAGCCTGCGTCCCGCAGCCGCTGTGCCGCCTCGTTCAGCAGAGCAGTGTTCTCCGCCGGGGTCAGCGCCATGGTCTGGCCCGCCTCCAGCTCCTGATCCAGCGCCACCCAGCTGGTGATGCCCCGACCCGCCAGAGTCTCCAGCAGCACACTCACCTGCTGGCGCAGGATGTCCCGTGCAGCCTGCACGCTGCCCCCGTTTTTATTGTAGTAGTGGTGAGTCAGAAAGATGTACGCTCCGGTACACAGCCCCGCCGCTTTGCAGTCGGCGGCGAATCGCTCAAAGCGCACGTCCCGCGACGTGCCGTACGCCGCCCGCAGAATGATGGTGGAGACCCCCGCCGCCAGTGCTGCCTCCGGAGAAAACGTGTTCTGGTGTTTGGAAATATCCAGTGCTTTTTGCATTTCACAGCCCCTCTCCTTTGTGTTTCCTGTGCGAAAAACCGGATCATGCGATCTTGAACGCCGTCACAAAGTTGTAGTACGTCACATTGGGATGGTGCACATAGTTCTGCCAGGTCAGAACGTCGTTCGCGTTCAAATCCACCTCAAAGGGCGTCACTCCGTTGTCCGGCAGCGAACTGTTGGTCGCGATCGCCATCCCGTTCCTCAAAAGTTGGAAGGAGTTCACTGCGTCCCCTCCATTACCCTGCACACAGGAACAGGCAACGTAAAAGCGGTACCGGCCGCTTTCGTGCACCGTTATCTGCGCGCTGTTCGCGCTGCCCGTGAGGATGCCGTTGGGCGATACGTAGGTCGCGTTCTTCATGTCGGTCCAGGCACCCCAGGTCTCGGCATATGCCCCGCCATAGGCAAACAGAGCCAGCGGGGTCAGCGTACCCGCCACACTGGCGACTACCTTTGTCCCCTGCTTCACCGTCACGGTGTTCCCCTGTTTTATCGCTGCGGCGGCCAGCCCGGTGACTGTCACCTTGCCGCCGCCTCCCCTAAAATTTAGGGTTCCGCCTTCCACAACAAAACTCACCCATCTGCCGTTCCAGGCGCTGCCCGCCATGGCGTCAGCGGCGGCGTCCGCCCCAACGTAGGCCGTGACCGGGGCACCGTTCACCGTGAAGGTGTCGCCCGCCTGCACATCGGCGGTCATCTTCGCGCGGCCGTTGGCGCCTGTGCCGGCAAAGTTGTGTACCGTGCCGCTTTTCGTGTGGGTGTAGACCTTCACGCCGTCGTCGGCGGCAAGGGCGTTATCCGCGCGGAGGGCCCGGTCCACCGCGCCCGGCTCGCCCGAGGCGGCATACACGCTTTTTTCCATATGCCCCGCGCCGGCCACCGCCTCGCCGATGGCGGCAAACACGTCCCTTTTCTGGCCGGTGGGGTCGTAGACCGCCCGGGTCATGTCGCCCGCGCCGATCTCCGCCACCCGCTGACTGATGGCCGCGTCGGTCTCCTCCTTCGTGTAAGCGCCCGTCTGGGCGGCGGTGACGGCGTGGGGGTTATCGGTGCGCTTGGTGTGTTCGTCGTTCTTATTCAGAACAGCCTCCAACACTCCCTGCACCGTAGCGGGCGTATCCTCCGGCACACTTTCGGGCGGTGCGGCCCCCAGGCTTGCCGCGGCACTCTGGGCTTCCAACTGGCCGACCAGCCGATTGAAGGCCGGAACGATCACCTCCCGGGGCAGTTCATCCAGGATGCGCTGCATCTCTGCGGTATCCACACCGGGCGTATCCGGGCGGCCAAGGTTGCCCTTGCCCAGAAGATCGCCGTCGGTGATGCGATCAAAAGCCATAGCATTGCTCCTTTCATCCTTTGTAATTTCCGTTCTCGGTGAACTCCAGCGCCCAGGCCATCAGGCCGAAGGGCTCGTTGAGCTCGTCGTTCTCAAAGCGGAACCGGGCCTTGTCCACCCGCTTGATGCGCAGCTTGCCGTGCAGGGTCTTGGTGGTGCTGTCGTTGGAGTAGGTGAACTTGGAATAGCACCAGCGCTGATAACTCAGATAGCGGGCCTTGCGCTCCTCCCTGCGAGCCAGCCGCCAGCTGCCCCGCTTCTGTACCCACACCGCCACGCTGGTGGCCACAGCGGGAGTGAGCTGCAGGGCGAAACGGCAGAAATTCTTGTTCTTATAGAACAGCTTGCCGCCCAGGTCCGGCGTTTCCCACACGGCCCGGATGGGCACGCCGTCGTCGTTGTAGCTCTCCGGCTGGGCAGGGTCCTGGTAGAAGCGGAACACGCCACCCTTTGCGTCGCCGAAATACAGCCGGTCCCCGTCGGTCCAGACGGACACGGCGGGCAGGCCCGTGCGGTAAAAGGCCGCGTACTGGCGGGTGCTGTAGGGCTCGCCGCTGCGGGTGCCCAGATCCTGCATCCCGTCCAGGATGTAGGCCTTGCCGTTCAGGCAGAGCCAGTACAGGTCCCGGTGCACAGCCGCCACCGCCGCCGCCATACCCGGCTCTTTGGTCAGCGCCCCGTTAAGGTAATAGCTGCGGTTCTGGCTGTAGCGCTCGCCGCTGATGTCGCTGGGGGTAACGGCGTAGATGCCCAGCGCCGTGAGGAACACCGGCTCCGTTGCCAGATAGGCAAAACTGCCCTTGGCCGCCGCGCCGGGGCCCTGCAGAGTATTCACGATGGGAAAGGCCGGTTCGTCGTCCACAAGGTCGCCCCTGCGCAGGATGACGTTCCGCTCGGTCTCGCCTGCGTCCTTGTGGGCCGCCAGATAGTTGTCGATGACCGAATAGCCCATCACCGCTCCCGCGCCGCTGCCCAGCACCGAATAGCCGGTATCCGGCCAGTAGGTGGCGTCGTTCTGGCCGCTGAACCAGTCGTAGTTGGGATAGTCCCCGTTGCCGGACAGAAACAGCCGGTCCGCCGCGCCGCCCACGCCGAACAGCGCCCCCACATCGCACTTGTTGATGCGGTCGGCATATCCCTTCACTGTGCGGGCGGCGGTGATCTCCACGTTGTCCTCGCCGGTGACGGGGCTCTTGCCCGGCGCCGTCTCAAAGGTCACCTGGCCCGTCTCCCGGTCCACCGTGAAGCCCTCGCCCTCCGCCACTTCCCGCCACTCGCCGGTCTTTTCAAGCAAACGAACGCTCACCGGCATATCATCCAGGCCGGAAAAGCTCATGCAATAGACGGTGTCGGTCTCGGTGCCGGCGAAGCGCTCGGAGAATTTCGGTTGCAACAGGTTCAGCGGCTCGTACTGCACGCCGCCCCCCGCCGGGGGACGGGCGATGGTGAACAGCGGCACCTTGGCCACGTCGGCGGCGGGCTGCACCGTCTCTCCGTCGTAGACCCGCAGTTTCGTTCCGTCGGCGATGAACAGCTGCCCGTTCAAAAGCCAGCTGCGGCTGGCGGAATCGGCCAGCCCCTCACAGAGCAGTTCCGGCTCGCCCTTCCAGTCCCGTCCCACGCGGTAAAGGGCCTGCCCCGCGTGCACCAGCGCTTCCTCCTTGAAGAAGTGGCAGCCGTGCACCGCGCCGGTCAGGGTGGCCAGCCGCTCATAGCCCATGCACTTGCGCACCTTGCCGGGCACGTCCCGGATCATGTTGTCGCCGCAGGGGCTCTGCTCTTTGGCCACGTTGCCGGGGTCGTTGGTCATATCCACGCCCAGCAGCCGGTCCACGCACAAAACACTGCGCGCCGGCTGGGCGGGCACCGCAAACCGGGCCATCTCACCACCACCCCGTGGCGCTGGTGAACTCGCCGCCCACCTCGCCGGAATCCGCCCGCTGCAGCAGGCTGAAGGCCACTTCGAACTCGTTGCGGTACATGGTGGCCAGGGTCACGTCGTCGTCCTTATAGAGCTGACTGGCCATGTACAGCGGCAGCAGCACCGCCACCTCCGGGTCCAGCGGAAGCTCCTCTTCGTCCGGCGTGGCCGCGGTCACCGGCTGCGGCCAGGCGTTGTAGTAAAGCGCCAGCTTTCCGCCCGGTTGCCGGGGCAGCACCAGATACCGCCCCGCCACCAGCTTTGCCCCCCGCACCGGCACCGGCACGCCCTCTTCGTCGAAGGAGTACAGCTCCAGCTGCTCGATGCGGTAGAGGTCGGGCACGGCCACCGCCAGGTCCACTGTGCGCGTCTCGCCCTCGGCCCCCGCCTCAAACTCGTGGCAGCGGCGCAGGTACTTGCCCGCGGTGCACAGCAGCTGCAGCCCCTCATTGGCTGCCTGGGGCATGGCGTTGAGGTATTCGCTCACGCTGTCGTCCGCCTCGTTGATGACCAGGCCCTCGGCGCTGAACATCTTCTGAAGCGTCGCCAGCTTCACTTCCTTCCAGGTCACAGCGGCGTCCCTCCTTCCTGCACGGGCGCGGCGGTCTGCCGGGCCGCCTCCCGCTCCATCTGCTGGCCGATGCTGGCCTTCATGGTCTCCGCGTGGGGATAGCCCGTCTCGGCAAGCAGGGTCCACAGGCGGTAGAGGCTGGCAGACTCGCCCAGCGGCCCGAAAGCCCCCGCCTGATACTTCTGATCGATCATGGTCCACAGATTCTCCCGGTTGGACGCAAGGTTCGAGGCCGGGTCCACATCAAAGAGGAACTCATCGTTCCAGTAGAGCATCCCCGCCGCGTCCCGCTTGAGGAACTCATAGCGGTCGAAATGGGCGTAGTGCACTGTGCCGTCCGGTCCGCGGCTGCTCATGGGGAAGGGCTCGTCGGCATAGGCCAGCATGAACTGGAACATCAGCCGGTAGAGCCGGGCGTAGGCCTGGTTCTTCATCTCCCGCTTGGACTGCAGCCGTCCCGCCGACTGGTTGGCCGAGAACTGCTTTGCCACGCCGCTGGTGGCCGAAGAGTCGTATTTGCCCTGGAAAGCGTCGGTGATGCCCAAAGTGCTCTTGGCCCAGCTGTAGTTGACCTCCAGCATCTGCTGGTCGCGGCTGGTGTCCGGCTGGATGTTCAGCACGCTGATGAGGGCCTTGTCCGCCGGGTTTTTCAGCCGGATGATTTTCAGCTCCCGGTCGGTGGTCTCGATGTTCACCCCCTGGGGCAGCGTCACGTAGCTGCCGCCCTTGAGCAGCTTTTCCTGAATTTTGGTGCCGTACTTGTTGATGGCCACCTGCTGGTCCTCGATCACGTCCACGTCGCTGGCGCCCAGCAGCTGGCCGAACAGACGCACGTTGCGCCGCAGCACCAGCGGGAAGCTCCCCGGCCTGTAGGCGGGCAGCACCGTGGGCCGCACCTCGCCGGGCATCAAAATCACCTCGCCGGTGACGTCGTCCCGCTGCAGGGTGCCGTCCGGGTTGACGATGGCCTGGGGCGGGCCTTCGGTCATCGCCGCCAGCCGCTCGCCGCCGGGCAGGCGCACATCCCGGGTAAGGATCTCTCCCTGCTGGGGCAGGCACTCCGGCTCAAGCCAGCCGCACACCGGGCACACGGCGTTCTTCTCCCCCGCCTCGGGAGCGGGCAGCGGCGCGCCGCAGCCCGCGCAGACCCAGCGGCGGCGGGCCTGGTAGTCCTCCAGGTCCTCCAGCGTCACGTCTCCCACCCAGCTGAAGCGGCCCACGCCGCCCTCGGCGTTGCGGTAGTAGACGATGTTCTGGGTCACGAGCCCTTCCACTGTGGGGGCGGACGCATCGGTGCGGGCGGCCACGTCGCTCTCGCCCTCGTCGGGCAGACGCACGCCGTAGCGCCGCTCCAGGTAGCGGCGGCTCTGGCTTACCAGCACAAAAACGTAGTCCATCTTGTCCAGTTCGTACACTCCCGGCTGGGGAATGACCTGCTTGGGATGGCGCTGGGTCACCGCCAGATTGCCCAGCGTGCAGTGGAAGCCGCCCTCCGGGTCCCACTCCACGTGCCAGAAGTCGCCGCCCTGGATGGGCACGGTGCGCTCCTGCTGGTCGTTCATCTCCTTGAAGTTCAGCATGCGGATCTGCTCCAGCAGCATGGCCTCGATCTTTTTCGCCAGGGGCCGGTCCTCCGGGTGGATGGCGGTCACCTTGGGCTGGGGCACGCTGGCGTCCACCTGGCTCTCGATGAGCTCATAGACGATGTTGCGCACATTTGCCGCCGGTTTGGCGCTGCCGCCGTTTGCCGCGGGCAGCTGACGGGTGCCTTTGTAGCAGTCCTCCCGCCGGTCCATCCGCTCCCGCTGCTCGCTGTAGCGCCGCCTCGCCTCGTCCAGCCGCGCCTGCCAATAGGCCCGGCGCTCCCGGTCTTGTCTCTTTTCTTTCATGATTCACCTCCGTAAGGCGGCGGGGCGCAAAGCGCCCCGCCGCTCAGGCTCTGAGCCGGCTGTTCCGCGAAGGTCACTCCGAAAGCGCAGTGCCGTCCACGCCCTCGCCGCAGATGGCGATGCAGCGCCAGTTGTTGAAGCCGGCGCCGAAGCGGGCACGGCCCTTGATGACGTTGGCGTCGGTGTTCATGTCGATGTCGCTGCGCACGCTCAGGGGCACGCGGTCCAGCCAGGGCAGGCATTCGTAGTTGTCCTTGAACTGGCTATCCATCAGCAGGAAGTAGGGCTTGCCGCCGATGGCAGTGGGCAGGTAGGGCCAGACGATGACGTTCCACAGGCCGCACTGGAAGTTGAGGGCGTTGCTGGAGCTGTTGGGGTCAAGGTCGCTGCCCACCACAGCCAGCACCGCGCGCTTGAGGCTGCCCACGTTGGGGATGATGATGGTGTCCGGGGCAACGTTCAGCAGGTTGCCGTCGTCGTCGGTAAAGGCCTGCATCTTCTCCTGCACGGCGTCCAGCATCTCGGTGGAAAAGGCGCCCTTGAAGCGGTTGGACTGGGTCTTGCCCTTCTTGGTGATGCTGGGGTGGGCGGTGTTGAACAGGGACACACCGTCGGCGCTGGTGGTGGAGTAAGTCTTACCGCCGAACTTCACCGAGTTTTCCAGTCCGCCGAACACCAGGCTGGCGGCGAACTTCTCACGAGTGCGGTTGTAGCTGGTGGTGAAGATGTTGGCGCGGCGGCGCACCTTGCCGATCTTGGCGTCCTCCACCATCTCCTGGGTGATCTCAAAGCTGGACTTCCAGGTGGTGGGCTCGATGACCTTGGAGTAGCCCTCCTGCATGCTGATCTTGGGGTAAGCGCCGTTCTCGCCCACGTCGGCGAAATCGCCCAGGCTGGTCTCGCTGGTGTACTTCTCGGCGTAGTTCTTGGTGGTGTCCATGCTGAACACCTTGTCCACGGCGCTGAACTGCTGGAAGGCCTCCACGCCGCTCTCGATCATGGCCTTGATGGGGGCCTGGCTCTTGCCGAAAACCGAGTCGGCAACGCCCGACCCCTGACTGTAAAGAATGCTCATACTCTCCCTCTCCTTTCTTTACACAGAAGCTGCCGCAGGCTCAAAGTAGCCCCGCACCACGGTGCCGCCGTCCGCCCAGGTCACGGTGAACGCGCCGCCCGCGGTGGTGGTGAGGCCGTCGGCTTCGGCGTTCATCTGCAGGGTGGTGGCCAGCTTGTCGGCTTCCACCGCCCCGGAGGCGTCCGCCTCAAAAATGGTGGTGTTCAGCACGCGAATGACGGGGTAGTTGCCGTCCGCGCGCTTGACGCCGGCAATGATGTAGGCGGGCTTGTCGGTGGCGGCACACTTGGCCAGCTGGCCGGAGGCCACCTTCACCGCGCTGCCCAGGGCCAGGCCCTCGGCGCCGGGCAGGTACTCAAAGGGCTCCACGTCGCCCAGAGCCCGTTTGTAAATACGAAACATACTTTCACACTCCTTGCTTGTAGCTGCGGTGGAAGGCCGCGATCTGGGCGCGGGTCCACCGGGGATTGTACTGGCGGTAGTTCTGGATGATCTCGTCGGTGAGGCCATCCTCCGCGTCGGGGCCGCCGCCCACCGGCGCCAGATGCTCCTTGCCGCGCAGGGCGTTGATGGCCGCCTGGCGGGCCGCTGCCGCCTGCTGACGGCCCAGCCGCTCAAAGCAGGCCAGCTTGTAGGCGTCGCTGATGGCAAGGCCGCTTTTTACCAGCCGATCGAACCGGCCGAACTCCGGCTGGGCCTTCAGGTCCACCAGGCTCTTCACTCCCGGGTCCAGCGCGCCGATGATGCGCATCTCCTCGTTCAGCACCCGCCGGCCCCGGGCCAGCTGCTCCTCCAGCGCATAGTCCAGCACCGGCGGCACCGCCTGCTGCTCCGGCTGGGGCAGCTCCCGGACGGCCGGGCTTTCCTGCGCCGGTTCCTGGGCTGCCGGCTGCTCCTGCGCCGGGGCCAGTTCCTCCACGGGGCGCTCTTCATTCTCCAAACCCTTCCCTCCTTTCTCTCACAGTCCTCTTCACCGCTTGTCCTTGCCGCCGGTGCGCAGGTCGCCGCCTTTGGC
This sequence comes from Candidatus Allofournierella merdipullorum, assembly GCF_048426865.1. NCBI lineage: Bacteria > Bacillati > Bacillota > Clostridia > Eubacteriales > Oscillospiraceae > Allofournierella > Candidatus Allofournierella merdipullorum. The sequence goes on along the minus strand of NZ_DBFNWJ010000012.1, from coordinate 21,080 downwards.
CACGGTGGGCTTCACCGACGGGGTGGTCTTGGGGGCTTTCACCATCTGGCCGCTCTTGTTGTTGATGTCCAGCTTCATTCACTTCACCTCCTTTCGTTTGGGGTCGGTCGTCTGTCTCTCCGCCATCACCCGGCCGGCGGCGGGGCAGCGGCGGTTGCGGCAGGCAAACCGCAGCAGAACGCCCTGCGGGCCGGCGGTGCGGCTGTGCACCGTCATCTCGATGCCGCACTGCGGGCAGCGCATATTCATCACCTCCTTTCCTGTTTTTCCCTTCAGCCCCACGGGTCTCCGTAGCGCCGCAGAAGATAGGCCTTGCCCTCTTCGTCGGCGTTCTCGTAGTCCTCGTAGAGGTCCGGCTCCCACACTGCCCGGGGCGCTCGCTTATCGGGGGCGGCGGGGTCCTTCCACCACACGCAGAAATAGCGCAGGCTATCCACATCGTGGGTCAGCTCGTGGGGCGTTTTGGCGTAAACATTGGGGTTGTGCTCGTCCTTCTGGATGCGCTTCAGGCACTCCCACAACCTCGGCACATTCCCCAGCGTCATGGCGGGCGCTCCCTCCGGCCCCGGGGCCAGCCACTCTTTCATGGCGGCGCATCCGGCGGCAAAGTCCCGGCTGCTGCGGGTGAGCGTAAGGCCCGCCTCGGCAAAGAGCTGGGCGCGGCTGCGCCCGCTCTCCTGGCTGCGGTTCCACAGATCCGGCGGCGCCAGCACCAGCTCGATGTCCTCCCCTTCGCTGCGCTTCAACACCTCCTGGGCCGCCCGGCCGATGGTTAGGTCCGGCGCGTCGAACTCCCGGTAGACCACCGCCCTGCCCCCTTCGTCCACCGCGATCCAGTGGGCGCTGAGCATATCCAGGCCGTAGTCGATGGCCACATACCGCCTCGCCCGCTCCGCCGGCGGGCCGGCGGTGTGGGTGGCCTCGCTCACCTCGGGGAAGAACGCGCCGCCCGGCACAGTGAGAGCCTCCTCCACGCTGGCGGGGTACTCCTGCAGGGTGCGGTCTCGCCCCAGCGCCGCCAGGGTGCGGCGGTACCAGGCTTTGTCCCGCCTCGGGTCCGCCGACCAGGGCAGGAACAGCTTGTGGAAGCCATTGCCCCGCCCGGTGAAAATCTCTTCGAACAGCGTGCCCCGCTTGATGCTGGACAGGCCGATGACCCGCCCGCCCTCCGGCCGGTTCACCACCGGGAAAGCCGAGGCCCATATTTCCCGGGCGAATTGCTGAAAAGCCCACTCGTCGATAACGATGAGGTCCGCGGTGAAGCTCCGACCCACGCTGGGCCCCGAGGGGAAGGCCTGAAACACCCCCGGCGGGCCGTCGGCAAAGCGCAGGGTGATGCGCAGGGCCGTTGTTTCGAACACCGCGCCCTTCCAGCCGGGGGGCGCGGCGGCGGCGGGCTGGGCGAATTCCGGCATGTGGTTCAGCATCACTCCCAGCCGGCGCACCAGTTCCTTCGCCTCCTCCTCCGAGCGGGAGAGCCCCACCACCGTGCGCCCCGGCCAGAGCACCAGCAGCCGCGCCGCCTCCGCCAGCGCCAGCCAGGTGAACCCCAGCTGCCGCGCCTTCAGCACCACGCAGAGGCGGTGGGCCGCAAAGGCCCGCAGCGCCTTTTTCTGCCCCGGCCAGAGGATGAAAGGCACCACCAATTCGGGGGCGTCCTTGTCCTCGATGTGGCAATAGTTCTCCACAAAATACACCGGGTCCTTCCGGCAGAACTCCGCCTCCGCCTGCCGCAGCGCCGCCAGCTGGGCGGCGCTGTCAGCCTTCCTGCGGCCCATCGGTCTGCTCCAGCCGGCGCATCAGCTTGCGCAGCAGCGCCCGGTCCCCCTCGGTCAGGCCCGCCGCGCCCGGCCCGTCGGCCTCCGGCTTGTCCCCCGCGCAGTCCCGCACGAAGGTAGCCGCCCGGGTGTCGCCGTTCATCGCCTTCTGCAGCTGCACCAGCATCATCAACTGATACAGATCCGGCTGGCTCCCCTGCTCTTTCTCCAGCCCGTCGGCCACCGCCTGCAGCACCCCGAAATCCGCCGCGTCGGCGGGCAGGGTGCGGGCCAGCAGCGCCCGGCAGATGGTGCGGGCGGTGTGCTCCTCCCCTTTTTTGCTCCGGCGCTTCACCGTCCGCTTTTTGGTCTCTTCCATTCGCTCTCCTCCTTTTGCCTGAAACAGCTGGGCAGCACACAGCTCTCCCCCGCCCGCCGCCAGCGGCAGCCCCGGCAGGGGTCCGCGGCCGGCGTCTGCCCGGGTGCGGCGCGGCGGAAAAACGCCAGCACCGCCCGGATCAATCTTCCAATCCCCACACTTGCGGCTCCTCCCACACCTCATACGCCAGAGCTTCCTCCCCGGGTCGGGGCACAAAGCATTCCTCGCAGCCGAGGCACTCCCCTCGCCGCCAGCCCCGCTGTTCCCAGAACACCCGATCAAAACTCCCAAGCGTGCGCCCGCACGCGGGGCAGACGCCCCAGGGCGGCCCCTCCGGGCTTGCAATCCTTTTTATGGGACTGCTGTTCTGGTATGATGCATGTGACAGAGCCATCCTCCCTCCTTTCCTTTTAATTGACTTTGGTTAGCATTTGCGGTAATATAAAACTGTTCTATGGTTTATATCCGCCGATTTACTAACCTTGGTTAGGCTTCGCCCTTATATTATCTCACTAGAGTTAGAATGTCAAGCATATTTTCTAACTAAATTTAGATTTCGGCGATTCGCACAAACAGAGGGGTGTGTTTCTTGTGTTTTATGACATCTACAAAACCTTGTGTGAACAGCGGGGCGTCAGCCTGAGCCGCGCCGCTGCCGACATCGGCCTGAGCAACGCCACGGTGACCAAATGGAAAAAGACAGGCGCCGCCCCCGGCGGCGACACGCTCACCAAGGTGGCCAATTACTTTGGTGTGAGCGTGGATCTGCTGCTGGGCGTGGAGCCGCCCGCGGCGGAGCAGATGGGGATGGACGACTTCACCTTTGCGCTGTACAAGGAGGCCCAGACCCTCTCCCAGGAGAACAAACAAAAACTGTTGGAAATGGCCCGCTTTTTCCGCCAGCAACAGGAAAAGGAAAGCCAGTGACCGCAGCGTCACGGAGCGTGAAACAAACCATGGAACTTTCCGCACTCTACAACGACGCCCAGGAGCTGGACGCGCGTATTTATCCTTACAACATCGGTTTTGCCAGTGCGGCCACCATCGAAGTGGGCGGCCGCTACGGCATTTTCGTGGATTTTGACCAGCTGGGCGACCTGCGGGAATTCAAGGCCGCCCTTGCCCACGAGCTGGGCCATTGCGCCACCGGCTGCACCCATCGGGTGAGCAGCCCTTACGACCTTGTCTGCCGCCACGAGTACAAAGCAAACCGATGGGCCATCCAGCGGTATCTGCCCTTTGAGGCCCTTCAGCGGGCCATGAATGCAGGTTATACCGAGCCCTGGCAGCTGGCGGAATATTTCCAGCTGCCGGAGGACGCGGTGCGTCAGGCGCTCACCTATTATCTGCGGGTGCGGGGGCTTCGTTTCGCCCCCGCCGCCCCCTCGGAGGAAGACCAATGAATCAAATAAAAACCGGGCTGGCGGCTTTTGTGCTCCGCCGGCCCGAGACCTGGATCGCCGTAGGCTATTTTGCGTTCTATCTGGCGTCCTTTTTTCTGCTGGAGCGCATCACAGAGCCCCGCTTCATCATCCACAGCGCCCTGGACGACCTCATTCCCTTCTGCGAGTGGGGCATCATCCCCTATGCCAGCTGGTACCTGCTGCTGGTGGGCGGGCCGGTGTTCTTCCTTTTGAAGGACAAAGGCGATTATCTGCGGCTGTGCTTCATCATGTTCGTGGGCATGACCATCTGCCTTGCCCTTTATGTGGTGCTGCCCACCGGTCTCGACCTGCGCCAGCCCATTCCCCGGGACAATCTTCTCTGCAAAGCGGTGGAGCTGCTGCGCAGCATCGACACCCCCACCAACGTCTGCCCCTCCATCCATGTGTCCAGCACGGTGGCAGTGGGCATCGTGACGGTGCGCAGCCGGCTGTTCGACCGCCATGCCTGGTTCAAGATCCTGATGGTGATCGAGTGCCTGGCGGTGTGCTGGAGCACGCTGGCTCTGCAGCAGCACTCGGTGTGGGACGTGGCCGCCGGCGCAGCGCTGAGCTTTGCCCTCATGCCCATCGCCTGGAAACTGTGGCCCCAGACAAAATAACAAAAAACGCCCGCGCGTTCCTTTTGGGGAACACGCGGGCGTTTTCGCAAAGAAAAAGGCCCCGGCCAAACGGCCGGGGCCCTGTCTGTTTTTATCAGGCGTTGGTGTTGTTCTTCAGCACAACGTCGTGGCTGCCGCCCTCCACGATGCTGGTGGAGGAAACAACGGTGAGCCGCGCCTTTTCCTGCAGCTCCTCAATGCTCAGAGCGCCGCAGTTGCACATGGTGCTGCGCACCTTGTAGAGGGTGCTGGTCACGCCGTCGGCCAGGCTGCCGGCGTAGGGGACGTAGCTGTCCACGCCCTCTTCGAAGTTCAGTTTGGTGGCGCCGCCCAGGTCGTAACGCTGCCAGTTGCGGGCGCGGTTGGAGCCCTCGCCCCAGTACTCCTTCATGTACTGGCCGTTGATGCGCACCTTGTTGGTGGGGCTCTCGTCAAAGCGGGCGAAGTAGCGGCCCAGCATCACGAAGTCAGCGCCCATGGCCAGCGCCAGAGTGATGTGATAGTCGTGCACGATGCCGCCGTCGGAGCAGATGGGCACATAGATGCCGGTCTCCTTGTAGTACTCGTCCCGGGCCTTGGCCACCTCGATCACAGCGGTAGCCTGGCCGCGGCCGATGCCCTTGGTCTCACGGGTGATGCAGATGGAACCGCCGCCGATGCCGATCTTTACAAAGTCCGCGCCGGCCTCCGCCAGGAAGCGGAACCCGTCCTTATCCACCACGTTGCCGGCGCCCACCTTCACCTTGTCGCCGTAGCGCTCACGGATCCAGGCGATGGTGCGGCTCTGCCACTCGGTGAAGCCCTCGGAGGAGTCGATGCACAGCACATCCACGCCGGCGTCCACCAGAGCGGGCACGCGCTCGGCGTAGTCACGGGTGTTGATGCCCGCGCCCACAACGTAGCTTTTGCCGGCGTCCAGCAGCTCGTTCACGTTCTCCTTGTGGCTGTCGTAGTCCTTGCGGAACACCATGTACTTCAGGCAGCCGTTCTCGTCCACCAGGGGCAGAGAGTTGATCTTGTTGTCCCAGATGATGTCGTTGGCTTCCTTCAGGGTGGTGGTGTCGGGGGCGATGACCAGCTTGTCCAGCGGGGTCATGAAGTCCGCCACCTTCTCGGTGAGGGCCATGCGGCTGATGCGGTAGTCGCGGCTGGCAACGATGCCAACCAGCTTGCCATGGGCGGTGCCGTCCTCGGTGACGGCCACGGTGGAGTGACCGGTCTTCTCCTTCAGCGCCAGCACATCCGCCAGGGTGGCGGTGGGCTTCAGGTTGGAATCGCTGGTGACAAAGCCCTTTTTGTAGCTCTTCACCTTGCGCACCATCTCCGCCTCGCTCTCGATGCTCTGGGAGCCGTAGATGAAGGACACGCCGCCCTGTTTGGCCAGGGCGATGGCCAGATCCGGCCCGGAGACCGACTGCATGATGGCGCTGATCATGGGAATGTTCATGGTCAGGGGGCAATCCTCCTGGCCCTTGCGGAACTTCACCAGCGGGGTCTTAAGGCTCACCGCGTCGGGCACACACTCGGACGAGGAATACCCGGGCACCAGAAGATATTCGCCAAAGGTACGGCTGGGCTGATCGAAATAGTAGGCCATAACGCATCTCCTTTTATAACGTTCATTTCCCCTGTCGCGGGGTTAATTTTTAAAAGTGTACCACATTCGCGCACAAAATGCAAAATGCGGCTGCCACAAACTTTGGGCCGCTCTTTGCCGCAATCTGGTCATAACGACAAAATCCCGCAGAGAAGTACGACTACCCGGCGCGAATTGATAAACAAAACCCCCGCCGGAGGGACGGCGAGGGTTTTGTCACAGGACTTTCGGAACGCTCGTTGCGCCCGTTTTTGAGAACCGGACCGCACGGCCCGGCAGGAGGAGAAAAACGGTGAACGCTCCGCAACACATGAAAAAGGCTGTTGCTTTCTTGCAACTTCATTGTAACTTTTTTGAAACCTTTTGTCAACCCTTTCCCGTGAAAAAATTTCAAAATAATTACAATTTCAGTCTGTCGCCTTTCGCCTCCCCTTCGGGCGTTCACTCCACCGTCAGCACAGCCTCAAAGCAGGGGCGGCCGTCCGCCCGCTGGCCCGCAACGTACCAGCCGCCGTCCTCGGTGCGCCCGCGCACAAGTTCCGCGCTCTGGCCCGCAGGCAGCTCGTTGTGGTAACTGATGACCATGCTTTTCACTTCGCCGTCCGTCAGCACATCCAGAGGCAGCGCATCGGCGGCCGCGTCGGCGTAGCGGGTATTGTTCATGTGGCCGTTGGTGTCGCACCGGCTGTAGGTGGCGGTCACCTCGCCGGAGGGCTCTGTTTCGGCGGGCTTCGGAATGGTCACATCCAGGGTGAAGGGCACCTCTTCCGCAAAGCGCCCGATCTCAAAGGCCTCGGGCGGGCGGCGCAGGATGCGGCGGGTATCGGTGTCCACCAGTACCCAGCGGCTGTCCAGCAGCGCCACCCGCTCGCCCTTTTCGTCCCGGGCCTCGGTCACGCGCTTGTACACCGCCCGTTTGCACTGCTCCGGCATGGTGACGAGGGTCAGTACCTCGCCGCCCCGGGGCGTCCGCTCCATCTTCAGCGCCAGCTTTGCCAGCAGGAATACCGCATGATTCTGACGGTAAAACTCGTCGTTCATTCCGATTTGATCACATTGATCCATGGAGATCTGCTGGGCCATGCGCAAAAACGCCCCCGGCGTGAGCCGGTGGTTCATGTCACAATCGCAGTCCATCACCCGGAACTGCTCGGTGTAAAATTCGATCTCCGCCATGGAGCCAACGCCTCTCTTTCAAGTCAAAGCCGCCCGGGCCAGAGCCGGGCGGCGGAACACAGTGCTTTGGACGTTATTATATCATACTTTTGGAAAAGGCACAAACGGGGTTGACAGTTTTCTTTGACAGATGTAGAATGTAATCAGTCCTACTACACTTGTCAAACGTCTGGAGGTGTTCCCATGCGCACCCTGTTCCTGGACTATTTCGCCCAGAGCCTTGTGCTGGGTCTGGCAATTCTGGCGCTGCTGGCAGCCGCTCCGCTGCTTCAAAAGCGTTACAGTGGCCGCTGGTTCTGCCGGGCGTGGCTGGCGCTGGCAGTGCTGCTGGTGCTGCCCCTGCGGGCTGTTCTTCCCGAAAACGCCCCCGCAACAATAACGCTGACCCCTCCCGCGGCGCTGCTGGCGGCTGAGGAGCCCAGCGAGGCTCCAGCGCCCCTGACGGCAGTCCCCGGCCCGGACACAGAGCACCTGACCGCCCCGAGCGCACCTTCCGGTCAAATCACTGTGCCGGAGCAGAACATCGGTCAGGCGGTCGTCTCGCCCGAAACGGACTCTCCCGTGCCGGAAGCTCCCGCCGCCCCTTCCGAAGGCGAGGTCACCGTGACCGTATCCTCTTCCCCTCTGACCGCCTTAGCGCCGCTGGACTGGCTGTCCCTGCTCTGGCTGGGCGGCGTGGCGGCCGTAGCCGGATGGCAGTGGTTCGGCTATTTCGTCTGGCGTCGTATGGCGTTTCGCCGCGCCCTGCCCGCAAATGAGAGCTGGCAGGCCGCGCTGAGCGAAGCCCTCGCCCGCCAGCCGCTGGCAAAGCGGCCCCGGCTGCTGGCCAGTCCCGACGCGACCGGCGCAATGGCGGCAGGCCTTTTCCGCCCGGTGCTGCTGGTGCCGGAGGGCACACAGCCCGGCCCGGACGGCGCCTATCTGCTGGCCCATGAATTGACCCACCTGCACCGGAATGACCTGGCCCGCAAGGCATTGTTCAGCCTTGTCTTGGCGCTGCACTGGTACAATCCCGCTGCCTGGCTGCTGGCAAAACGGGCCGGGCGGGACATGGAGACCGCCTGCGACGAGGCAGTCCTTGCCGCATTGGGAACGGAGCACCGGGCCGCCTACTGCGACGCGCTGCTCCACGCGGTGAACCGTCGCCGTGCCCCGGCGCTGACCACCTGTTTTTCCCTCACAAAGGAAGATGTAAAGGCCCGCTTTGCCCGCTTGTGGGACACTACCCCCAAGCGGCGGGGCGCAGCGGCGCTGGCGGTGTTCTGCCTCGCCGCTGCCCTGGCGGGAACTCTGGTGGCCTGTAATACCGTGCCGGCAGAGGAACACTCGGAGCCCGTCGCATCTGCGCCGCCGGCCTCCACGGAGCCTGTGTCTGAACTTGCCACAAGCACCGACGTCTGGCCCTCGGTCTATTACGCCCACAACGGCGTTTTCACCACAGGTGCGGGTCTTTGGCCCCTGGAAGTATTCTCATCTGACACGGAAGACTTGAGTTATAACCGGGCCGCGGGCTACGTCTCCCCCGACCAGAAGTATTTCGGCCTCGCCCGGCCCGATGCCAACGCGGAACACCCGGGCCAGCTGGCTCTTTGGGTCTCCAATGACGGCGGCGAGAACTGGACCACCACCGCCCTGGACTGCTCGGCCTGGCTGGAACGGATGGGCGAAGAGGAGCACTGGGACCAGCGCAAGCAGTCGGTCTTTAACAAGAGCATCGCCTGGGCCATTCCCAAGCATTATCAGTTTGTCAGCCCGGAGGTTGGCTTCCTGGCCTTCTATGGCATGTATGAATCCGGCCCCACAGACAAGCGCGTCACCGCCACCAGCGATGCCTTTGTGCTGCTGCGCACCCTGGACGGCGGCGAAAACTTGCAGGAAATGTACTACGGCAATGGGCGTGACATCGGCAACGGCACCCCCTTCAACATCTCCACCAGCACTCCCTTCGCCTTTTTGAACGAAAACGTGGGCTTTTTGTGCGCCCACGGGGAAGGTTACAGCGAGAACGGTAAATTCAATCTGCTGCGCACCATCGACGGCGGGCAGACCTGGCAGCAGCTGGATCTTGGCGAAGTATCCGCCACTCTTCCCGGCGCGCCTTGGAAGCGAAGTCATGTCTGCGGCGCTCTGGGCTGTTCCACCAGTCATCTGCCACAGTCGGATCTCATCACCGGCGCCGAGCCCGGCTTCGCGGCCTTTTCAGCCTGGGGCGACAAAGGCGGCACCATCGGCGACACCGTGATACTCTACACCCGCGACTACGGAGCTTCCTGGCAATGGATGTACCGCTATGATGAGGAGACCCGCGCCCAGTACACCGCTTCCCTCATCGAATCCTACGCTTCGAAAGACGAAGTCTGGCCGGTGAGCTACTGCAACTGTGTGGCTGTGGAAAAGTGGCCCGACGGATTCGAGGGCACTGGAGCCGTGAAAGCAGGCTACACCTCCCCCGACGGCATGTATGCGGGCATGGTCCCTGTGTACTACGAGCGAAACGACCCCACCAGCCTGACCCTCTGGAACACTTCAGACGGCGGCGAGACCTGGACCACAACCACCATAGACTGTTCCGCCTGGCTGAAAGAGATGACCGAAGCGAATGACTGGGCCTCGCTGGAGGCGGACGGCGTGGGGAACGGCTCCGCCCGGGTGATGCCCAGCGCATACCAGTTCGTGAATCCCAGCACCGGCTTTCTTGCCTATTACGGCGGCTGGGAGTATGGTCCCACCCACAACCGTCACACCGTATATTCTCCCGGCTTCGTTCTGCTGCGCACCACCGACGGAGGCGAAACCTGGCAGGAGATGTACAGCGGCGATTGCAGCGACTTTGTGGGCGGCACCGGTGAGGGGATCTCTCTGTCCACCTCCCAGCCCTTCCTGTTCCTCAACGAAAAAGTGGGCTTCTTGTGCGCCCACGGCGGCGGTTACGGCACAAACGGCAAATTCAACCTGCTGCGCACGGTGGATGGCGGCCAGACCTGGCAGCTGCTGGACTTGAGCGAGGTGGTCTCCACCCTTCCGGGCGCTCCTTGGGACATGTGCCACATCTGCGGCACACTGGGCCTGGGCGGGACGAAATACGAGCCGGACCTGTTCAGCGACGCCCAGCCGGGCTTTGCAGCCTTTACCGGCTGGGGCGACAGCGGCGAGCAGTTGCAGTTCTACACCCGGGACTACGGCGAGAGCTGGCAGTGGACCACACGCACCCCGGCAGACATCACATCGCAGGAGGGAAACGAACCATGAGTGAATTAGAGATCAAACGCCTGCCCGACGCGGAACTGGAGATCATGAAGGAACTGTGGGCCGCTCCCGCCCCCCTGACCCGGGCACAGCTGGAAGAACGCCTTGCCCGTCGGCGCTGGGCCAGCACCACTCTGCTGGCGCTGCTGGGCCGGCTGGAGGCCAAGGGATACGTCGCCCGCGAAAAACAGGGCAAAGGCTACCTCTACGCTGCGGCCCTTGCCCGGGAGGACTACTTGCCGGTGGAAAGCCGCTCGGCGCTGGAGCGGATGTTCGGCGGCAGCGCCAAGAACCTTATCGCCGCCATGGCCCAGACGAAAGACCTTTCCAAAGAGGACATCGATGAACTGGCAGCCTATCTTGAAGAGCTGAAAGCGGGCGGGCGCTGAACCTCCTTGCCCGCCTCAAATCAAAAAGCGCCCCGCGGTCGTTAGACCGCGGGGCACTCTTTTTATTCAGAACCGGGATTTAGTAATCCTCGCGCTGCTTTTTGCGGTTGCGGCTCCAGAACAGAAGCACGATCACAGCCACAGCCACCACAAGGGCCACAGGGATCAGCCAGCTGCTGCCACCCTCGCTGTAGCTCTTCATGTCGCTCCAGGCCTTGTCCATGGCGGCGTTGATGTCGTCAGGCAGAACGGTGAACACCTCGGTGTTGGCCAGCACTTCCTCGCTGGGGTAAGCCACCTCGCTGTACTTCAGATCATCAGGCAGCTGCTCCCACACCTCGGTGATGGGGGTGGAGTAGCCGATGTAGTCACAGTTGGCCACGCCCACGCTGGTCTCACACATATAGTTGATGAACATCTCAGCGGCTTCCTTGTTCTTGCTGCCGGCGGGGATGCACATGGCGTCCACGAAGTAGTTGGTGCCCTCTTCGGGGATAACGAAGCCCAGATCCGGGTTCTCGTCCATCATCACCAGAGCGTCGCCGGCGTAGTAGGGAGCCAGAGCAGCCTCGCCGCCCTCCATCTTGTCGAAGATCTCGTCCATCACGTAGGCCTGCACCAGGCTCTTCTGGGCCTTCAGTTCCTCGGCGATGGTCTCCACCTCCTCCACGGTGGTGGGGTTCAGGCTCATGCCCAGACGCTTGGCGGCAATGGCGAAGGCGTCGCGGCTGTTGTTGAACATCAGGATGGAGTTCTCATACTTCTCATCCCACATGGCGTCCCAGCTGGTGGGCGCTTCGTCCACCATGGTGGTGTTGTAGACAAGGCCCACAACGCCCCAGGTGTAGGGCACGCTGTACTCATCGTTCGGGTCGTAGTCCAGACCCTTGTACTGCTCGCCGATCTTGGCCATGTTGGGGATGTTGTCGAAGTTCAGCTTCTCCAGCATGCCCTCGTTGATCATCTTGCCGATCATGTAATCGCTGGGGATGATCACGTCATAGTCCGCACCGCCGCTCTTGAGCTTGGCGTACAGGCTCTCGTTGGTGTCGTAGGTGGTGTAGTTCACTTCGATGCCGGTGAGCTCGGTGAAAGCGGACAGAACGTCCACGCTCTCGTCACTTCCGTCGGAGATGTACAGGCCCCAGTTGTAGACGTTCAGGGTGATGCCCTGGTCGGCAAGGCGGGTCCAGTCATAGTCGGCGCTGACCTGGATGTCATCGTTGACCACGATCATTTCCTCGTCGGCCGCCGCAGCGGGCATGGCCATTGCGCCCGCGCACAGCAGTGCAGCGAGCAGGGTGCAGAACAGTTTTTTCATTGATTTCCTCCGTTCGCGGCCTCTTTGGGCCACTTATGATTTGCCCCGCGGCCCCACAAAGCCGCCCCTCGGGCATTTTTTATATTATCAGGACTTCCGGGCTTCACGCCGTCCGTCCAGATAATTGTAGACAAGGATGATGCTCAGGATCACCAGGAACATCACCGTGGAAAGGGCGTTGATCTCCGGGCTGACCTTCTTGCGGGTCATGCTGTAGATCACGATGGGCAGCGTCTGAGTGGTGCCGCTGGTGAAGTAGGAGATCAGAAAATCGTCGATGGAATAGGTCAGGCAGATGAGGAAGGCGGAGAGAATGGCCGGGGCCAGCTCCGGCAGCACCACCTTGAAGAACGCCTGCTTGGGGTTGCACCCCAGGTCCAGCGCCGCCTCGTAGACCCGCACGTCCAGCTGGCGGAGCTTGGGCGAAACGTTGAAGATGACGTAGGGCAGGCAGAAAGAGATGTGCGCCACCAGCAGGGTGGGCAGGCCGAAGACGTTCTCCGGCAGGGCCCAGCCCAGATTCTGGTTGGCCCAGGCAAAGCCGTCCTTGACCACCACGAAAAGCAGCATCAGCGAAACGCCGGTGATGATCTCGGGGTTAACGACAGGCATATAGCTGATGTTGTTGATGACCGCCTGGCTGCGCTTGCCCATGGCGTTGATGCCGATGGCCGCAGCGGTGCCGACCACGGTGGCCACCACCGCGGCGATGAGCGCAACCACAAGGCTCAGGCCCAGAGCGCTCAGGATCATCTCATTGTGGAACAGGCTCTTGTACCATTTAAAGGTGAACCCGGTGAAAACGGTGCGGCTCTTGCTCTCGTTGAAACTGAACACCGCCATTACGGCGATGGGCACATACATGAAGGAGAACAGCAGAACGAGATACACCCGCTGCAAAGCGCGAAGATGAGACTGTTTCATTACATGACCCCCTCCACACCGTCTTTGTTGCCGCTGGTGTTGGTCAGGCTCATGCACAAAAGCACGATGACCATCAGCACCAGGCTCATGGCGCTGCCCAGATTGTAGTTATAGCTGTTGCCCAAAAACTGCAGCTCGATCAGATCGCCCACCAGCATGGTGTCACCGCCGCCCAGCATGCGGCTGATGATGAAGGTGGAAACGCTGGGCACGAACACCATGGTGATGCCGGTGGCGATGCCGGGCATCGCCAGAGGGATGAGCACCCGGCCCAGCACCCGGAAGATGTCGGCGCCCAGGTCCTGGGCGGCCTCAATGATGCTGTTGTCGATCTTCACCATGGCGGTGTAGAGCGGCAGGATCATGTAGGGCAGATAGTTGTAGACCATGCCCAGAACAACGGCGCCCTGGGTGTTGATCATCTCAAAGGGCCCGATGCCGAACAGGCCCAGGAAACGGTTGATGAGGCCGTTGTTTTCCAACAGGCTCATCCAGGCGTAGGTGCGCAGAAGGAAGTTCATCCACATGGGCAGGATGACCAGCATCTGCATCATCCGCTGGCTGGAAACGGGCAGACGGCTGAGCCAGTAGCCCACCGGGAACGCCAGCACAAGGCAGATCACCGTGGCGATGGCGGCCAGGAGCAGGCTGCGCACGAACACGGTGGTGTAGTCGCCCAGCGCGGTGATGTTCTCCAGCGTAAAGGCGCCGCTTTTGGTGGTGAACGCAAAGTACACCACGATCAAAAGCGGCACAGCGATGAACACCGTCATCCAGATGAGGTACGGAAAGGCGAGGCTCTTATTTTTCAGCATGGCTCATTCCTCCATGCGGGCCATGATGTGGATCTCATCCGGCCCGATGCGCATGCCGATCAACTCGCCGGGGGCGCTGGCCTGGGTGGAGTGGATCATCCACTCGTAGCCGGCCTGCTCCACGTGCATCTCAAAGTGCACCCCCTTGAAGATGACGTCCTTCACGATGCCGGTGAGCTGGCCCTGGATGGCAGGCACCACCTGCACGTCCTCGGGGCGCACCACCACCTGCACCGGCTGGTTGCGCTCGAAGCCCTTGTCCACACAGGTGAACTGGCTGCCGGCGAACTCCACCTGGAAGTCCTTCAGCATGATGCCGTCCAGAATATTGCTCTCGCCGATGAAATCCGCCACAAAGGCGTTCTGCGGCTCGTTGTAGATGTCCTCGGGGCTGCCGATCTGCTGGATGTCGCCGTCGTTCATCACCACCACGGTGTCGCTCATGGTCAGGGCTTCCTCCTGATCGTGGGTGACGTAGATGAAGGTGATGTCCATGGCCTGCTGCAGACGTTTCAGCTCCAGCTGCATCTCCTTGCGCAGCTTCAGGTCCAGCGCGCCCAGAGGCTCGTCCAGCAGAAGGACCTTCGGGTGGTTCACCAGGCCCCGGGCAATGGCCACGCGCTGCTGCTGGCCGCCGGAAAGGCGGTCGGTGTGGCGGCGCTCAAAGCCCTTGAGGCCCACCACTTCCAGCATCTCCAGCACGCGGGAGCGGATCTCCTTCTCCGGTAGCTTCTGCAGCCGCAGGCCGAAGGCCACGTTCTCGAACACGTTCAGGTGCGGGAACAAGGCATACTTCTGGAACACCGTATTCACCTGGCGCTTATAGGGCGGCAGGCCGGTGATGTCCTTGCCATTAAAAAAAACATTGCCCGACTTCGGCTGAACGAATCCTCCGATGACCCGGAGCGTGGTGGTCTTGCCGCAGCCCGAAGGCCCAAGGAAGGTCACAAACTCCTTGTCGTGGATGTCCAGCGACAGGCCGGTCAGCACCGGCTCGCCGTCAAAGTCGACAACAATGTTTTTCAGCGATACGATCTCATTCATTTCATGCATCCCCCTTTGCGGAACTCTCCCGGGGTGGACAGCCCGCGGGTCAGCGCCAATTATATCGCCCCGCAAAAGGTTTGTTACACTGCCTGTGGGCCTTACAAAATGTTAGAGCCTCCTTGCCACGGCAGCTACAGCGATACATACAACGCCAATGTGTTTGACGGGGGTTTCCCGCCTTAGATGCAACACACGATTGTTATTATACAGGCCCGCCCCCCTATGTCAATAGGTTTGTGCAAATTCTTTTGAAAAATGCCGGAATATATCCCAATAGGGCGTTATATTCCGGCATTTTTTCGAATTATTTAAGATAAACCTTGAAAATGCTTAAAAAAACGCTGTCTTTCACCGTTTTTCAAAAGCGCGGCGCGCCGCCTCCAGCACAGTTTCCAGAGGCACTCCGGCAGCCGCTGCGGCCGCCGCCGCCTGGTCAAATTCCGCCTTGGCCTTGGCCGGCGCGGCGGGCGAAAACTTCACGTCCACCGGGCCGTAAGGGGTGTCCACCCGGCGGCATTTCCGGGGCTGGGCCACCCGCTCCATCTCGCAGCGACGCACGCCCCAGCTGGTGGTGTGGGCCAGCATAAGATCGGTCAGCCGGTCCGCGTCGGCGGGGCGGCACAGGCAGCACAGCTTCACCGCCGGGCGGTTTTTCTTCATCTGAATGGCCTCGGTGTAAACGTCCAGCGCACCGGCGGCCAGCAGCACACCGGCGGCGTAGGCAATGGCCTCGCCGGTCATATCGTCCAGGTTGCAGGCCAGTTCCTCAACGCGCTCACGTCCGCCGTTTGCGCTCTCGCCCCAGAAGGCCCGCACCACGTTGGCGGCGGCGAAGTCCTTGTTGCCGGCGCCAACGCCCACAGCCCCGACCGTCATGGCGGGCATCGGCCCGAAGGAGGAGGCAAAGGTGCGCAGCAGCGCCGCGCCGGTGGGGGTGCACAGTTCCGCCTTCACATCGCCGCTGTAACAGGGGATGCCCCGCACCAGCCACGCGGTGGCGGGGGCGGGCACCGGCAGCACGCCGTGGGCGCACTTCACCTGGCCGCTGCCCAGATTCACCGGGCTGGCCACCACCCGGTCGGGAGCCAGCCACTCCATCAGCAGGCACACCGCCGTCACGTCCGCCACAGCGTCCAGCGCACCCACCTCGTGGAAGTGCACCAACTCCACCGGCTGGCCGTGGGCATGGGCCTCGGCCTCGGCGATGAGTCCGTAGACCTCCATGGTCTTTTTCTTCACAGACTCCGGTACGGGCAGCCCCTCCACGATGGCCCGCACATCCGCCAGACTGGCGTGATGGTGGCCGTGATGATGCTCATGTTCATGGCCGTGCTCGTGGTCATGTTCATGCTCGTGTTCGTGCTCATGGGTATGCTCATGGGTATGCTCATGCTCGTGCGGATGCCCATGGTCATGAATATGGGCCTCTTCCGCCCCGCCGCAGGGCACGTCGTGGCTGTGCTCCTCCTCGCCGTGGGCCAGCACGGTCACATGCAGGCCCCGCACGCCGCATTTCTCGGCGGGGTCCACCCGCACCTGGACGCCGGGGATGGCATTCATCACCTGCAAAAACTCCTGCCGCCGCTCTTCGGGCAAAAGGTCCAGTAACGCCGCGGTGAGCATATCCCCCGCCGCGCCCATGTTGCATTCCAGAAACAGCGTTTTCATGCCGTCAATCCTCCTTCGCCATGTGGTTGATCATGCTGGCCAGATACCCCGCGCCGAAGCCGTTGTCGATGTTCACCACGCTCACCCCGCTGGCGCAGGAGTTGAGCATCGAGAGCAGCGCCGACAGCCCGCCAAAGTTGGCCCCGTAGCCCACGCTGGTGGGCACGGCGATCACCGGGCAGTCCACAAGGCCGCCCACCACGCTGGCCAGCGCCCCTTCCATGCCCGCCACGGCGATGACCACCTTGGCCTGCATCAGCACGTCCAGCCTCGCCAGCAGCCGGTGCAGCCCGGCCACGCCCACGTCGTAGACCCGCTCCACCCGGTTGCCCATGGCCTCGGCGGTGCGGGCGGCTTCTTCGCAGACAGCCATGTCGCTGGTTCCGCCGCTGACCACGGCGATGAGGCCCTTGGGGTCCTCAATGGGAGCCGGATTGGCAAGGCCGAAGCGGGAGAGAGGGTCATAGTCCAGCGGAACGCCCTCCCCCTTCACCTTTTCGGCGGCCTCGGCGCTCATGCGGGTGACGATGATGTTCTTCGCGCCCCGCCCGGCCATGGCCCGCAAAATGCCCGCGATCTGCTCCGGGGTCTTGCCCGCTCCGTAAATGACCTCCTGGGCCCCCTGGCGCAGGCCCCGGTGGTGATCCACCTTGGCGTAGCCCAGATCCTCAAAGGGCTGCATCTTCATCTGCAAAAGCGCGTCCCGGGGGCTGGTCTCGCCCGCTTTCACCCGCTCCAGAAGTTCCAGCATTTCCTGCTGTTCCATGTTTCACTCCTCCTTCCGGGGCGCAAGGTCCAACAGCACCCCATCAAACCAGGGCGCCAGCGCCCCGGTGATCTCCCCATGGCGGCGCACCGCCTCCTCAAACTGGCCGGCGGGCAGCTGCAAACGGCCCAGCCGCCCCAGCACCCGCACTCTCAGGTCGGAAAATCCCATCGCCATCAGTGCGCCTTCCGCCCGCTCCACACGCCGAAGGGTCTCAGCTTCCAGCGGAGTGCCGGTGGGCACCCGGGTGGCAAGGCAGGCATAG
The DNA here is from genome assembly GCF_048426865.1 of Candidatus Allofournierella merdipullorum. Classification (NCBI taxonomy): domain Bacteria; kingdom Bacillati; phylum Bacillota; class Clostridia; order Eubacteriales; family Oscillospiraceae; genus Allofournierella; species Candidatus Allofournierella merdipullorum. The sequence goes on along the minus strand of NZ_DBFNWJ010000012.1, from coordinate 3,686 downwards.
GCCGGTTTTGCGGCGGTGAACAGGCCCAGTTCCCGGCTCATGCGCCGCACGTCCGCCTTGGTCAGCCCGCACAGTCGCAGTGGGCTCACCACCTTCAGCTCCGCCAGAGCCCGCATACCGGGCCGGTCGGAGGCGTCGTCGCTGGCGTTGGTGCCGTCCCACACTTCCGAAAAGCCGTCCGCCGCGGCGGCGCTCACCAGCGCCGAGAAAATCATCCTCTTACAATAATAACAGCGCTGCGGCCCGTTGGCCCGCACCTGTTCGTCCTCCAGCGGGCGGGCTTCCAGCACCCGAAGCTCCACCCCCAGCTGCTCACAGAGACGCTTTGCGTCCTCCAGCTCAAAGGCGGGCTGAAACGCACTGTGCACGAAATAGGGCTGCACCCGGCATCCCGCCTTCACCGCCGCCGCCAGCAACAGGGCGGAATCGGTGCCTCCGGAAAAGGCCAGCGCCGCGGCTTTGCCCCGCAAAAATTCTTCCAGCTTCATCCCCACACCTCAAATCACTAAAAAATGCCGCGAAAGCGCCGCCCTTCGCCGCATGGCGGGGCAGCCTTGCCTTCGTGGCATTCTCTTCGTTGTTTAAAAAAACGCGCCGCCGCGCCTTCCTGACGCGGACTTATCGGGTCTTATTGTAGCACAATGGCCGCCGGGTGTAAAGCGAGGCTCACAGCAGCTCGCCGTCGTCCTCGTCGCTCATGAACTCCCGGCTGCTCACCCGTTTGGCCATCCGTTCGGCCTCCACCAGGTCGGAGAGCTTCTCCTTCACGGCGTCGGAGTCGGGGATCCACTTGATGTCGAACTCGGGGGTGGATTTGTCCGCCGAGCAGCAGTGGATGGTGCCCAGCCCGAACAGGCGCTGGCCCAGCGAGCGGCGCAGGGTCACGTCCATGATGCGGTAGAGGCGCACTTCCTCTTCCTTGGTATTCAGAATACCGGTCTGAATGAGCAGCTTCTCCTTGGTGAGGACGTATTTCGTAAAGGTCCAGGGCAGACCGAAGATGATGCGCTTGCGGTCCTGCCAGACAACGCCGGGTCGCTCCATGGCGGTCCCTCCTTTTCTGTTCTTCATTATATTATACAATTCCTGTCTTTTCTTGACAAGAACCCCTCCCGGCCCTGTACGCGGCGGGGCTTTCATGGTATAATGAACGGGACAAAAAACGCCCGTGAAAGGGGTCTTATCCAATGAGAAACATCCAACAGCTCCGCGCAGATCTTTCCGCCGGCCGGTGGGACGCCGCTTTTGCCAGCCTGTACGGCTGCGCCGGCCGCTCCGCCGCCGAATGCCGCGCCCGCTACGCCCGCCTGACCGAGGGCTTTGCCGCCGCCTTTGGCGACGGCGAGCGGGAGTTTGCCTTCTACTCCGCCCCCGGCCGCACCGAGCTGGGCGGCAACCACACCGACCACCAGCACGGCCGCGTGCTGGCCGCCAGCGTGGATCTGGACGTCATCGCGCTGGCCGCGCCCAACGGCACCAACACGGTGCGTGTGCTCAGCGAAGGCTTTGAGATGGACGTGGTGGATCTGGACCGTCTGACCCCCGTGGAGGAGGAGGCCAACCACTCCGCCTCTCTGGTGCGGGGCGTGTGCGCCGCCTTTGCCGAAAAAGGCTGGCCGGTGCAGGGCTTCGATGCCTACACCACCTCCGCAGTGCTGAAGGGCAGCGGCCTTTCCAGCTCCGCCGCCTTTGAGGTGCTCATCGGCAACATCGCCAACCATCTGTTCGCCGGCGGCGCCGAGAACCCCGTCACCATCGCCCAGATCGGCCAGTACGCCGAGAACGTCTTCTTCGGCAAGCCTTCCGGCCTTTTGGACCAGATGGCCAGCTCCGTGGGCGGCGTGGTGGCCATGGACTTTGCCGACCCCGCCGCGCCGGTGGTGCGTCCCCTCTCGCTGGACCTGGCGGGCCAGGGCTATGCCCTGTGCATCGTGGACACCGGCGCCGACCACGCCGACCTCACCGGCGAGTACGCCGCCATTCCCGCCGAGATGAAAGCGGTGGCCGCCGCCCTGGGCGGCCAGGTGCTGCGGGACGTGCCCAAGGAATCCTTCTACAACGCCCTGCCCGCCCTGCGCAAGGAACTGGGCGACCGGGCGGTGCTGCGTGCCTTCCACTTCTACGCCGACGACGAGCGGGCCGCCCTGCAGGCGGACGCGCTGGCCGCGGGCGAGTTCGACCGCTACCTGCGTCTGGTGAGCGAAAGCGGCGTTTCCAGCTTCAACTACCTGCAGAACGTGTTCTGCCGTTCCAAGCCCGCCGAGGAACAGCCGGTGGCCGTGGCGCTGGCGCTGGCGGGCACCCTGCTGGCCGGCCGCGGCGCCCACCGCGTGCACGGCGGCGGCTTCGCCGGCACCATCCAGGCCTACGTGCCGCTGGACTTCGTGCCCGCCTTCAAAGCCGGCATGGAGGCACTGCTGGACGAGGGGATGTGCCATGTGGTGTCCATCCGCCCGGTGGGCGGCGTCCACCTGACCGAAAACGACTGAACGAACGGGAGGGCTGCACCCATGTCTGTGACGAAAGAACTGTTCCTCACCCTGCCGGACGGCACCCCCGTCCACCGCTATACCCTGGAAAAAGACGGCGTCTCCCTCTCGGTGCTGGATCGGGGTTCCACCCTGCAGCGGGTGGCTGTGCCCGGCCCGGAAGGCGAGCCTGTGGAAGTGCTGCTGAACTACACTGACCCCGCCGCCTATCTCTCCTGCCCGGACTATCTGGGCGCCTTTGTGGGGCGGGTGGCCAACCGCATCGCCAAAGGGCATTTTACCCTGGACGGCAAGGAGTATCAGCTGGCCTGCAACAACGGTGAGAACCATCTGCACGGCGGCGTGGACGGCTTCAACAGCCGGGTGTTCCGCCTTGTCCGGGCGGAGGACGACCTGCTGGAACTGGCCCTCACCAGTCCCGACGGCGACCAGGGCTATCCCGGCAAACTGGAGCTTACGGTGCGCTGGAAGCTGCTGGAAGACGGCTTCTCCCTGGAGTGGGAAGCCTCGTCGGACAAGGCCACTCCCGCCGCCTTCACCTGCCACGCCTACTGGAACCTGGCAGGCAAGGACGCGGGCCCCGAAGCCATGGAAGGCCACCGTCTGCACCTCTTTGCCGGTCACTACACTCCGGTGGGCGAGACTCTCATTCCCACCGGCGAGCTGGCGGCGGTGGAAGGTACCCCCTTCGACTTCACCGCGCCCCACGCCATCGGCGAGCGCATCGGGCAGGATTGCCCCCAGCTTTCCATCGCCGGCGGCTACGACCACAACTTCGCGCTGGACGCCGCCCCCGGCCCCGACGGTCTGCGTCCGCTGGCCGAGGTGACGAGCCCCGCCACCGGCATCACCATGACGGTGGAGACCACCCTGCCCGGCGTGCAGTTCTACTCGGGCAACTTCATGCAGGGCCACGCAAAGCGCAGCGGCTTCTGTCTGGAGCCCCAGACCTTCCCCGACGCGGTGAACCAGCCCGCCTTCGGCCAGGACGTCATCCTGCGCCCCGGCCAGGTCCGCCGCGACGCCATCCGCTGGCGTTTCAGCCTGTAAAGAATGCAATAAATAACCCCCGGCCAAGCCGGGGGTTTTTCACATGCGGGCATAGCCCTAGAATACTAGCATGCGCGTCACGTCGCGCAAGTACGGTCTGCCAGCCGCGAAAGTTCTGTTACTTGCCGCCCGTAAACGGGCGCTTTA
>NZ_DBFNWJ010000011.1:0-29649 GCF_048426865.1 Candidatus Allofournierella merdipullorum | reverse complement strand
GATGGTGGCCAAGGGCCTGGACTTCGAAAAGGTCACCCTGGTGGGGGTGCTGGGGGTGGACAGCCTGCTCTTCTCCCAGGGCTTTCGGGCCTACGAGAACGTGTTCAGTCTGGTCACCCAGGTCATTGGCCGGGGCGGCAGAGCCAGCGAACCGGGTCACGCGGTCATCCAGACGGTGGACCCTCAGAACCCGGTGCTGAACCTTGCGGCTTCGCAAAATTACGAGGCATTCTTCGCCCAGGAAATTGCCTTCCGCAAGATGTGTCTCTACCCGCCCTTCTGCGCTGTGTGCATCGCCGCCTTCAGCGGCGAAAAGGACGGCGAGACCCTGGCGGCAGCCGCCCGCTTCGGCGCGCTGCTCACCCAGCGGGCAAAGCAGCAGCCGAACATGCCGCTGCGGCTGCTCGGCCCCGCGCCCATGAACGTGGTCCTCATCAAGGACCGCTACCGCTACAAACTCACCATCAAATGCCGCAACGACAAGGCCTTCCGGGCGCTGCTTGCGGATGTGATGCAGGACTATTCCGCCGAAGGGCTGCCCGCAAAGGCCGCCGTGACGTTGGATTTCAATTCCGACGGGGATTAAAAGCCCCGCAACGACGAAAAAGGAGTAACGATTATGGCACTTCGCACCATCGTGCAGGACGGCGACCCCATTCTGAAGAAGGTCTGCCGCCCGGTCACCAATTTTGACGACCGTCTGGCCACCCTGCTGGACGACATGCAGGAGACTCTGCTGGACGCCGGCGGCCTGGGCCTGGCCGGCCCCCAGGTGGGCGTGATGCGCCGCCTGTTCATCGCGCTGGACGAGCGGGACCTGCCGGAGGACGGCACCGTGCCCGAGGGGTACGAGCCCAAGTTCATCGAGTGCGTCAACCCCGAAATTCTGGAAGAATCCGAGGACACCGTCACTCTCTATGAGGGCTGCCTGTCCTTCCCGGGCCATAACGGAGCCATCGAGCGCCCCCGCAAGGTGAAGATCCGCGCCCAGGACCGTTTCGGCAACACCTTCGAGATGGAGGGCGAGGAGATGCTGGCCCGGTGCTTCTGCCACGAGACCAACCATCTGGACGGCATCACCATCATGGACCTGGCCGACCATTTCTATGAGGACGACTACCCCGACGAGGCGGAGGAAGACTGATGCGCATTCTTTTCATGGGCACGCCGGACATCGCGGCGGCCAGCCTTGCCGCCATTCTGGAGGCGGGGCATGAGGTCTGCGGCGTGTTCACCCGGCAGGATAAGCCGGTGGGCCGTAAGCAGGTGCTCACCGCGCCCCCGGTGAAGGTACTGGCGGAGAGCAAGGGCATCCCTGTCTACCAGCCCCGCACCCTGCGGGACGAGGCGGTGCAGGCGGACATCCGCGCCCTGGCCCCCGAGCTGATCGTGGTAGTGGCTTACGGGCGCATCCTGCCCCCCGAGGTGCTGGAAGTGCCGCCTCTCGGCTGCATCAACCTGCATGTGTCGCTGCTGCCCAAGTACCGGGGCGCCGCGCCGGTACAGTGGTCGGTCATCAACGGCGACGCCGAGACCGGCGTTTCCATCATGTTCCTGGACGAGGGCCTGGACACCGGCGACATTCTGAACGTGGCCCCGGTGACCATCGGCCCCGAGGAGACCAGCGGCGAACTGTTCGAGCGCATCACCGACCAGGGCGCAAAGACCCTGGTGGAGACCATCGCCGCCATCGGTCGTGGTGAAGTGACCCGCACCCCCCAGGATCACAGCAAAGCCACCCTCGCGCCGCCTCTCACCAAGGAGATGGCCCGCTTTGACTTCACCCGTCCCGCAGCGCAGCTGCATAATCTCGTGCGGGGTATGAACCCCTGGCCGGTGGCCTACTTTGAAGAGGACGGCAAGAAGATAAAAGTCCTCAAGAGCTGCGTGGCCGCCGGCAGCGGCGCGCCGGGTCAGGTTCTGGCCCTGTCGCCCCTGACCATCGCCTGCGGCGAGGGCGCGTTGGAACTGACTGAAGTGGTTCCGGAGGGCAAAAAGCCCATGGCCGGTTCCGCCTGGGCGGCAGGCCGCCGCCTCAAGGTGGGAGACACCCTGTAAGATAGGAGCATTGACCATGAACAACGCCCGCCGCACGGCGGTCCTCGCCCTCGTGAAGCAGGAGCAGAACGGCTATTCCAACCTGGTGCTGGCCGCCGCGCTGGAACGGGAGGCACTCTCGCCCAAAGACAAGGCCTTTGTCAGTGCTTTGTTCTACGGCGTCACCGAGCGGCTGCTCACCCTGGACTGGGCGCTGAGCCGGTGCCTTTCCAAACCTCTGCAAAAGCTGGACGCCCCGGTGCGGGCGGTGCTGCGCTGCGGCCTCTACGAGGCGAAATATATGAATACGCCCGTGCCCGCGGCGGTGAACGAGGCGGTGAGCCTCTGCCGCCAGCTTAAAAAGAGCAGCGCGGCGGGCCTTGTGAACGCGGTGCTGCGCAAAGCCGTGGGGCTGGATGTTTCCAAGACGCAGTTTGCGGGCCGCGCAGAAGAACTCTCGGTGCGGTATTCGGTGGGCTTGCCCATCGTGGAGCTGCTCTTGCAGCAGTACCCCGATAAGGCCGAGCAAATGCTGGCCTCCTTCTTTGAAAAACCGCCGGTCACCCTGCGCTGCAACACCCTGCGCTGCACGCCCCAGGAACTCTGCGCAAAACTGGCGGAAGAGGGCGTAAAAGCCCGCCCGTTGGATGTGCCCGGGGCGGTGGAAGCGGAATTTTCCGGCAGCCCTGCCGCGACCAAAGCCTTCCGGGAGGGACTTTACCATGTGCAGGGCCTGGCCAGCCAGACCGCGGCCCTCTGCTTGGAAGCGCAGCCCGGCGAAAAAGTGCTGGACCTCTGTGCCGCCCCCGGCGGCAAGACCCTGCTGCTGGCTCAGCAGATGGGGGACAAGGGCCGCCTTTTGAGCTTCGACGCGGCGGAAAACCGCCTGCCGCTCATCGAAACGGCGGCGCGCCGCTGCGGCCTTTCCTGCGTTTCGGTGGCAAAGGGGGACGCCTCGGTCTATGACCCGGCGCTGGCCGGAGCCGACCGGGTGCTCTGCGACGTGCCCTGTTCCGGCCTTGGCATCATCGCCAAAAAGCCGGACATCCGCTATAAGTCTCTCGAGGGCAGCGAAGAACTGCATGCTCTCCAGTTGAAAATTCTCACCAACGCAGCCCGTTATGTTAAAAAAGGCGGACGCCTTGTCTACTCCACTTGCACGGTGGACCAGCGGGAAAACAGCCAGGTGGTGCGCACCTTTTTGGAAACAACGCCCCAGTTCCGCCTCCTGCCGCCGCCGGTGGTGCTGGAGGGCGCGCTCATCGAAGACAATATGCAGACCATGCTGCCCGGCTTTGCCGGTTCCGACGGCTTCTTCGTGGCGGTGCTGGAACGGGCGTGAACGCCCCGGGTATGGAAACGAACGAGGGTTTGTGATACAATGAGCAAGAACTGTATATCCTCCTATACGCTCGAGGGGCTGACCGCTCTGATGAAAGAGCTGGGCCAGCCCGCCTTCCGGGCCAAACAGATTTTCCACTGGCTGCATCAGAAGCTGGTCACGGATTTTTCTGCCATGACCGACCAGCCCAAGGCCCTGCTGGCCAAACTGGAAGAAGGATATTACATCGCCGCCCCCGCCATCGTGCGGCGGCAGCAGTCCAAAGACGGCACGGTGAAATACCTCTTTGCCCTGGCCGACGGCAACTGCATCGAGACAGTCATCATGCGCTACCACTATGGCGTCACCGCCTGCGTGTCCACTCAGGTGGGCTGCCGCATGGGCTGCCGCTTCTGCGCCTCCACCCAGGCGGGCCGGGTGCGCAACCTGGAAGCAGGGGAGATCGCGGCGCAAATTTACGCCGCCCAGAAGGACATCGGCGAGCGCATCAGCCACATCGTGCTCATGGGCATCGGCGAGCCGCTGGATAACTTCGACAACGTGATGGATTTCCTCTCCATCATTTCCAGCTCCGACGGGGTGAACATCGGCATGCGCAACATCAGCTTGTCCACCTGCGGCGTTGTGCCCATGATTGATAAGCTGGCGGAGAAAAAACTGCAGCTTACCCTTTCCATCTCGCTGCACGCCCCCAACGACGAGATGCGCAGCAAGATGATGCCGGTGAACGACGCCTACCCGGTGGCTCAGCTCATCGCGGCCTGCCGCCGCTACCAGGAGACCACCGGCCGGCGGGTCAGCTTTGAATATTCCATGGTGCGTGGCGTCAACGACAGCCCCGCCACCGCAAAGGAACTGGCGGCGCTCATCCGGGGCATGGGGGCCCATGTGAACCTTATCCCCATCAACCCGGTGGACGGCAGCCCCTATTCCGCCACCGACGCCGAAAACGTCAAGCGATTCCAATCGCTGCTCACAGACCTTGGGGTGAACGCCACCGTTCGCCGCCGCCTGGGCAGCGACATCAGCGCCGCCTGCGGCCAGCTGCGCCGCGAAGAGGCGGCAAAGGAGGGAAGGAAATGAAACTGGCGGGCAAGACCGACAAGGGAAGCTACCGCTCCGAAAATCAGGATAATTACCGCGCCGCGCGCCTTCCCGACAACACGGTCTGGGCCGTTGTGTGCGACGGCATGGGCGGCGCTGCCGCAGGCCGTCTTGCCAGCCAGATCGCCACCGACGCGCTGGAGGACTGCTTTGCCGAAGGGCTGGCCGACCTGCCCGAGGGCGGCGAGCAGGCCCTTCTGGCCCGGTGCATCACCCAGGCCAACCGGGCGGTCTACGCCGAGTCCCTGAAGGACCCCAGCCACCGGGGCATGGGCACCACCGCAGTGTGCGTGCTGGTGCGCGGCGGCACGGCCCATGTGGCCCATGTGGGCGACTCCCGGGCATACCTCTGCCGCCCGGGGGAACTGGTGCAGCTCACGGTGGACCATACTATGGTGCAGCAGATGGTGGAAAGCGGCCAGCTCACCAGTCAGCAGGCTGCCCACCACCCGCACAAAAATCTCATCACCAAGGCTCTGGGCGTGGAGCCGGAGGTGGAAGGCGACTATACCAGCGCCCCGGTCAAGAAGGGCGACGTGCTGCTTTTGTGCTCCGACGGCCTTTCCGGCGCGGTGCCCGCAGAGCAGCTGCAGGACATTCTGGAGCACACTCCCTTCTTTATCACACCCCGCAAGCTGGTAGAGCGAGCCCTGGCTGCCGGCAGCCAGGACAATGTCACCGCTGTGCTGGTAGGGGTGGAACCCACGGAGGATTGAAATGGACGAACTGATCGGCAAAAAACTGGAGGGCCGCTACCTGCTGGAAAGCCTGGTGGGCGTGGGCGGCATGGCCAACGTCTATAAAGGACGAGACCTCAAGACCGACGCTGTGGTGGCGGTGAAGATCCTGCGGGAAGAGTTCAGCCAGAACACCGAACTGGTGCGGCGCTTCAAGAACGAATCCAAGGCCATCTCCATCCTGGACCATCCTAACATCGTCAAGGTGTTCGACGTCTCGGTCACCGACCGACTCCAGTTCATCGTGATGGAGTACATCGACGGCATCACCCTGAAGGAATACATGAACCGCCGGTGCGGGCCCCTCACCTGGAAAGAGGTGGTCCACTTCTGCCAGCAGGTGCTGGATGCGCTGGACCATGCCCACCAGAAGGGCGTCGTCCATCGAGACATCAAGCCCCAGAACATCATGCTTCTGGCGGACGGCCGGGTCAAGATCATGGACTTCGGCATCGCCCGCTTCTCTCGCGCGGAGTATCAGGACACCAGCGAGAAGGCCATCGGCTCAGTGCACTACATCAGTCCCGAACAGGCCAAGGGCGACGTCACCGACGCAAAGGCGGACATCTACTCCACAGGCGTGATGATGTACGAGATGCTCTCGGGCAAGCTGCCCTTCGAGTCGGACAGCGCGGTGTCCGTGGCCATCAAGCAGATCGCCGACACCGCCGCGCCCCTCAGCGAGGTGGCGCCGGATGTGCCCAAAGCTTTACAGGACATCACCGCCCGGGCCATGGCGAAGGACCCGGCGCGGCGCTATCCCAGCGCCCGGGCCATGCTGAACGATCTGGAGGAGTTCAAAAAGAACCCAAGCATCCGGTTCGAGTACGAATATATGACCGAAGATTCGCCAGCGAGGTATATCGACAAGGTGGTTAAACAGTCTAGCGGCGGCCCCACCGGCCGCAAGCCCGCTCCGCAGGGCAGCCGCAAAGCGGCCCCCGCGCCAGGAAGCAAAAACAGCCAGCACAAACCTCCCCGCAAGCGCAAGGTGGGAGTCCTGCCCATTCTGGCGGGCATGGCCACGGCCTTTGCCCTGGGCAGCGCGATTTTGTGCTATCTCATCTTTGCCAACTCCACCAACCCTCTGTTCAGCAACAAGGCGGACGTGGAACTGCCCGACTTCACCGGCATGCAGTGGGATACAGTGAAAGAGCAGTATTCCGGCCAGCTCACCCTGGTAGCCGAGCAGGAATACAATGACAAGTACGAAGCGGGCACCATCTATTACCAGTCGCCCCGCGGCCCCCGCACGGTCAAGGAAGGCCAGAAGGTCACCGTCAAGGTCAGTCTCGGCACCCTGTATGTGAACGTGCCGGACGTGACCCAGTGGAAGATCGCCGACGCTGAGGCGGAACTGAAAGACCTGGGCCTGCAGGTGCGGCGCATGATCGTGGAGGACGATACTCTCGCCGAGGGCACCGTCATCCGTACCGAGCCCGCGGCGGGCGAGAGCATCGCCAGCGGCCAGACCATTTCGGTCTACGTCAGCCAGAAGAAGATCGAGACCGAGACCACCGTGCCGCCGGTGAAGGGCATCTCTCTGGAGGACGCCCAGAAGGCGCTGACCAACAGCAACCTGGTCACCGGCGTTATCACCGAGGCTTACAGCAACGAGTATGCCGCGGGCGTGGTCATCGACTCCACCCCCACCGAAGGTTCCACCGTCAAGGTCTACTCGCAGGTAGGCCTGGTGGTCTCCAAGGGCCCGGAGCCCACTCCCGAACCCACGCCGGAGCCCACTCCCGCGCCCACTCCGTCCCCGTCGCCCTCTCCGGTGCCGTCTCCCGTGCCGCCGCCGGACCCCACTCCCGTGGTGCCCAGCCCCACGCCGGATACCGGTAACAGCCAGCCGAACGTGACCTGAGCGGGCCCAACAGCAAGAGGAACTTTATGCCAGAAGGATATATCACAAAAGGCATCGGCGGCTTTTACTATGTGAAAGCCGAAGACCGCATTCTGGAATGCAAGGCCAAGGGCATTTTCCGCAAACGCAACCTTACCCCCGTGGCGGGGGACCGGGTGGTGGTGGAAGAGGAGGCGGGCAGCTGGGTCATCGCCAACATCCTGCCCCGCAAGAATGTCTTTATCCGCCCGCCCATCGCCAATCTGGACGTGCTGTTCATTGTGGCCAGCACCACCCAGCCCACCCCCAGCACCCTGGTGCTGGATAAGCTCTCCGCCATCGCGGCGGACAAGGACGCCCAGCCGGTGCTCATCATCACCAAGTCCGACCTGGCGGGAGCGGAAAAGCTGAAAAATGCTTACGCCCTCTCGCCGCTGCCGGTCATCGTGGCGGATCATGTGTCCGGCGAGGGCCTGGATGAGATCCGCGGCTGGATCGAGGGCCGTCTGTGCGCCTTCTGCGGAAACTCCGGCGTGGGCAAGAGCACCCTGCTCAACGCCCTGCTGCCTCAGCTCTCCCGGGAGACCGGCGCCATCAGCCAGAAGCTGGGCCGCGGCCGGCACACCACCCGGGAGGTGGAGATCTTCGAGGCCTTCGGCGGCTTTGTGGCCGACACGCCGGGCTTTGCCAGCCTGGACACCGGCCGCGCCTGCTACATTCCCAAGGAGAACCTGCAGTACGCCTTTCCGGAGTTTGCGCCCCTCATCCCAGAGTGCCGCTTCACCGGCTGCTCTCACCGAAGCGAGACCGGCTGCGCCGTGCGCGCGGCGGTGGAGGATGGCCGGATCAGCCCCACCCGGTATGAGAGCTACCTCGCCATGTACGACGAGGTGAAGGACGTCAAGGACTGGGAAGTGCGCTGAACAGCCAAGCCAAAGCCGGGGCCCAGCCCCGGCTTTTTTTCATAAAAAAGGAGGACATTCCAATGCCGCGCTGTGTCATCATCGGTGCCGGGCCTGTGGAGCAGGAGCAGAAAAAGCTGCTTTTGCCCGGCGACTATGTCATTGCCTGCGACGCGGGCTATCTGAACGCCCGGACGCTGGGCGTCGTGCCCGACTTGATTGTGGGCGATTTTGATTCCGCGCCCCGCCCCGAGGGGGAGAATCTGGTGGTGCTGCCCGCCGAAAAGGACGACACCGACACCCATTATGCTGCCCGCCTCGCGGTGGAAAAAGGCTTTGAGCAGGTCCTCATTCTTGGTGTGCTGGGCGGCGCGCGGCTGGACCACAGCCTTGCCGCCATTGCCGCCGGCCTGTGGCTGGCAAAGCAGGGGCCGGAGGTGACCATTGCCGGCCGGGGCGCGGTGCTGCGCTATGTGCTGCCCGGGCGACCGGTAAAAGTAGAGCACGACCCCCATGCCTATTTCTCCCTCTTCCCGCTGGAAGGAACGGCAGAGGGCGTGGGCATCACCGGGGCAAAATACCCCCTGCAGAACGCGCGCCTTGTGCCGGACGCCACTTTGGGCGCCAGCAATGAGACGATGCCCGGCGGCGCCGAAGTGTGGGTGGAACGCGGCAGTCTGCTGCTGGTCCGCGCCCCGAAATGAGCGTGTAAACCACAAAAACCTGCACATTTTCCGCCCCAAAAGGATATAATGGCGTATCCACACAAAAGTGACAGGGAAAAGGGGGATGCGCCATGCAGGTGGTTGTGGTCAAAAGTCCGAAGTGTCTCGCGGGGCTCCTGCGCGCCTTGTTCAAGATCAAAAAAGAGGGCTGACGCCCCGCAAAACAGCAGCGCCCGCGCACCGGTGAAAACGCCGGTGCGCGGGCGCTGCCTTGTTTGTCCGCTTTTACGGCATATGCCCCCTGCGGCGTGAATATACATATGTCAGAACACGCGAAAGGGGCGAAACAATGGAACTCAAGGTGTTTAGAGATACCTTATCCGCCATGGGCAGCCTGTGGGAGACCAAGGCCGAACTGCCCATCGAGACCGAACTTCTCATCCCGGACTATCTGCCGCAGGTCTTTAAGATCGTCAAGTGCTTCGTCTATCCCGTCACTCTGCAAAAGCAGGTGGCGCCCGGGCGGCTCACGGTGGAAGGGTATCTTCGGTGTGTGGTGTACTATCAGGCCGAAGAGGACCAGAGCCTGTGCCAGGTGGAGCAGAAAATCCCCTTCACCCGAGCTATGGACCTGCCGGAGGGCCAGCATCAGGGCTATTCCGTCACAGTCAACGGCGAGGTGGAATACATCAACTGCCGGGCAGTGAACCAGCGCCGGGTAGACGTGCGGGGTGCTTATGCCCTGTCCGCCCAGGTTTGTGCCCAGAGCGACCAGGAGATCATCACCGCCCTGGCGGACTGCGGCGCCGAGCAAAAACTCATCCCCATCAACGGGCTTCGGACGGTGGCAAACCTGGATAAGCTGCTCACCGCCGAGGAGGAGGTGACCCTGCCCGGCCAGGTGCAGGCGGTCATCGACATTTCCGGCGTGGGCCAGGTGGAGGAGATCAAGGTCATCACCGGCAAGGCGGTGGTCAAGGGCCGCATCCAGGTGGCGCTGACCTACCGCAGCCAGCCGGGCTGGCAGCTGGAAACGGTGGAACAGGCGGTGCCGTTCAATCAAATCATCGACCTGGACAGCGCTCTGGAGGACGCCACCGCCTTTGCCGAGGTGGAGATGATCGGCTGTACCCTCACCGCGGCGGCGGGGCAGGAGGGAGCGAGCACCCTCACCGTCACCGCCATGCTCCATCTGCGCATGGTTCGCCAGGTGGAGTGCTACGTGGTCAGCGACGCCTTTTCCACCCAGTACAGCGCCGATGTGACCTATAAGTCCGTCACTGCCGAGCAGCTGGCCGAAACGCTGAACCGCACGGTGGAAGCCACCGCCTCGGGCACGCTGCCGGACGAGAACGCCCAGATCATCGGCTGCCTGGTCACGCTGCATCCGCTGGAGTGGGTGGCCGCGGAGGGCGGCGGAGTGGGCCTGGGCGGCCGGGCCATCGCCCATGTGCTGTGCATGAACTCTCTGGGCGAGATCGACTGCTACGACAAGTCCTTTGACTTCACACTTCCCGATGTATGGCCTGGCACGGCGGATCAGTACCGCGCCGAGTGCTGGCCGGTGGTAACGGCGGCCCAGCCTGTGGCGGCGGGCGGCGAGGTGACGGTGCGGGTCTCTGTCCGGGTACGGGGCCTTGTGTTCCGCCGCGTCAAGGAAACGGTGGTGGACTCCATCACCTGCGAGACCGCGCTGGAAAACCCGGAGCCGGACGTGGCCCTGCGCATCTGCTACGCGTCGGCGGGGGAGAACATCTTTGAGATTGCCAAGCACTATCATGTGCCCCCCGCGGCCATGATGAAGCTGAATCATCTGGAGGACCTGCAGCTGACCGCCCCGGCCCGGCTGCTGGTGCCCATGACCGTTTGAAAGGAGGCCGGCGTATGGAAAGCAGCAGCGTATACAAGGACATTGCCGCCCGCACCGGCGGCGACATCTACATCGGCGTGGTGGGCCCGGTGCGCACCGGCAAGAGCACCTTTGTGAAGAAATTCATGGAGGAGCTCATCCTGCCCCGGCTCACCGTCCCCGCGGTCAAGACCCGCGCCCGGGACGAACTGCCCCAGTCGGCGGCAGGCCGTACCATCATGACCACCGAGCCGAAGTTCATTCCCGAAACGGCGGTGCGGGTGGACCTGGAGGGCGGCGGCAGCTTCAACGCCCGCCTCATCGACTGTGTGGGTTATATGGTGGACGGGGCCATGGGCCACGAGGAGAACGAGAAGCCCCGCATGGTCAAAAGCCCCTGGTTCGAGGAGGAGGTGCCCTTTGACGTGGCCGCCGAGACCGGCACCCGCAAGGTCATCCGGGACCACTCCACCATCGGCCTGGTCATCACCACCGACGGCTCCATCAGCGACATTCCCCGGGAAAAGTACCGGGACGCCGAGGCCCGGGTCATTGCGGAACTGACCCAGATCCACAAGCCCTTCGTCATCCTGCTCAACTGCCTGGACCCGAACGGCGCGCCCGCCCGCCAACTGGCGCAGCAGATGGAGGAAGAATACGGCCACACCGTGCTGCCGGTGAACTGCGTGGACCTGGACGGCGCCGCCATCGACCGTATCCTGCAAAGCGTGCTCTATGAGTTCGATGTAAAGGAAATCGCCTTTGCAATGCCCCGGTGGATCACCATGCTGGAGCCGGACCACTGGCTGCAAAGCGCGGTGTACGCGGCGGCGCAGGAGTACGCCGCTTCGGTCAGCCAGATGAAGGATGTGGCCCAGGCTGCCGCGCTGGAGTGCGAATACCTCAAGAGCGCCCGGGTGCGCAGCATGCAGCTGGCCACCGGCAAGGTGGTTTTGGAGCTGGAACTGGAGCCGGACATCTTCTACCGGGTGCTGGGGGAGACCACGGGGCTGGAGATCTGCGACGAGGCAAGCCTGATGCCTTGCATCATCGGCCTTGCCAAGGCAAAGCGGGAGTACGAGAAGATCCGCAGCGCCATCGAGCAGGTGGAGGCCACCGGCTACGGCATCGTGATGCCCACGCTGAACGAGCTGCATCTGGAGGAACCGGAGATCGTGCGCCAGGGCGGGCGCTACGGAGTTCGCCTGCGGGCCAGCGCGCCTTCCATCCATCTGCTCAAGGCCACCATCAACACCGAAATCTCGCCCATCGTGGGCTCCGAGCGCCAGAGCGAAGAGCTGGTGATGAGCCTGCTCCAGGACTTCGAGCAGGACCCCATCAAGATCTGGGAGTCCAATATCTTCGGCAAGAGCCTGCACGAGCTGGTGAACGAGGGGCTGCAGAACAAGCTGCTCCATATGCCCCAGGAGGCCCGCGCCCGCCTGCAGGAGACGCTGGAACGAGTCATCAACGAGGGTTGCTCCGGACTCATCTGCATCATCCTGTGACCTTGGGCAGCCCACCGGAGCGCGGTGTCTGAACAAGCCCGAAACAACAGAATATTCCGGCGGCGTTTTCCCGAGACGAGAGGGGGAACGCCGCCGCTTTTTTGTGTTGCGGAAAAGGCCGCTCCGCCGGCGGATGATGTTTGTCCAGGCCGGCTTCTGAGGGGAACAGCGCGCCGGGAGCGCCCGCAGCGTGGACAGGGTGAAAAGAGGAGAAGCCTTGTCGAATAAGTAAAAATCGTGTAAAATGATAAGAATAACAAAGCGCCAAAAGCCCGGGGTTCCCCGGGCTGTATGCAAGGGGGGAGAAAGGTGCGCCGGAGCGTTTTTATTGCGCGGCTGTTTGCCGTTTTGTTTGCGCTGCTTCTGGTCGTCCAGATCGCGGCGGGCCTTGGCATCTACAGCTATGCCCGGCGGGTGGTGGGCGAAGAATTCATCCGCCTGAATCGTTCCTCCCTGCAGCAGGTGGCCGACGCCACTGCCCGCACCCTTTCCGAAGTGCGCACATTCGGCGAGCGCGTGGCGGTCAACAGCACCATGCTGGAACTGGCCGAACGCTCGGACGAGCAGGCCCGGAAAGAGGCCAGACGGCTGTTGAACAATCTGATGACCGAATACATGAGCCGGACCAACAGCATTTCCCTGATGGAAACCTGCGTACTGGGCAACGGCGGGCTTCGCGCCGCGGCGTACAATACCGATGAATTCAGCCTCGACGCCCTCAGGCAGGACGAGCGCCTTGCGCCGCTGCTTGCCGGCGAGACCGACCAGGCCATGCTGCCCACCCACGTCAGCGCACAGGGCACCGGCGTGATGGTCTACACCTTTCAGATGGTGCTCCGGATGGACGATTTGTTCAGCGGAGAGACCAAGGGCCTGGTGGTGCTGGATCTTTCCGAGCTTATTTTGTGCCAGCAGTACAGCACATACCAGAAGGAAGGTGTGACCTTTTGGGTGGTGGACTCGGACGGCACCATCGTTTCCTCGAAGGATAAGGGGAAAATCGGTACCTACTGCGGCTACACGCCCCAGGAGCTTGAGAACATCGCCCGCAATGAGCAGAGCCTGAAGGACGGGTTCATCTTGTGCGAGCGCATCTCGGGCACCGACTGGTATCTGGTGGAGTGGCTGGACTCGGCCATCGCCTTCGAGCCGCTGACCCAGGTGGGAAGCGTCATCATGGCCATCATCGCCCTGTGCGGCGTTCTGCTGTTCTGCGCTCTGTCGTTGACCGCGCGGCGGCTGCAGCAGCGGGTGAACCGCATCAACGACAAGATGGAACAGGTGATACAAGGTGACTTGAGCGTGCGCATCCCGGTGGAGCACAGCGACGAGTTCGGCCGTATCGAGAGCGAATTCAACTCCATGGTGGCCGAAATCGACCGGCTGATCCGGGAGGTGCGCCAGGGAGAACAGCAAAAGCGGCTGGCTGAACTGGACTTCCTCCAGGCGCAGATCAACCCGCACTTCATCCACAACACCCTCACCTCGATCCGCTTCATGCTGGAAATGGGGAAAGTGCGGGAGGCAGGGGAGATGATCTTCTACTTCTCCAAACTGCTGCGCCGCACCATCTCCCGCTCCAACGAGTTCATCACGCTGGAGGAAGAGGTCAGGACCCTGGAGGACTATGTGAACCTCCAGAAATTCCGCTATCAGGACAGTTTCGAGGCCAGCTATGATATTTCGCCGCAGACGCTGAACGCCCGGGTGCCCGCGCTGATCCTGCAGCCGGTGGTGGAAAACGCCATCTTCCACAGCGTGGGCCGTTCCATGGTGCACATCAGCATCAGCGCCCGGCGGGAGGATTCCCAGCTGATTCTGGTTGTGGAGGACGACGGCGTGGGAATGTCCCGGGAGCTGCGGGAGACCGTGCTGCATAAGGATGTGCAGGTCAACCGGGTGGGCCTGCGCAATGTCCACGACCGGATCCAGCTCAATTACGGAAAAGAGTACGGTCTGGCGATTACCGAACGGGAGGGCCACGGCACCCGCGTCACCTTCCGGCTGCCGTTCCAGGAAAGCGAAAGTGACGGGAAGGGGGCTGCGGAATGAAACTGAATGTTATGGTGGTGGACGATGAGACTCCCATCTGCGAATGGCTCATCTACTGCGTCCGGCGCTCATCGGAAGAGCACGAGATCCACTCTGCGCCCAACGGGGAAGAGGCCTTTGCGCTCATCCAGGAATACAAACCGGACGTGGTCTTTACCGACATCCGCATGCCCGGTATGGACGGGTTGGAACTGATGCGCCGTGTGCTGGAGATCTATCCCTTCACGGTGTTCGCCATCCTGACCAACTACGCCGAATTTTCCTATGCCAAGCAGGCCCTCTCGCTGGGGGCCCGGGAGTATTTCCTCAAGTCCGAGCTTCGGGCATCGGACATTGAGAATTTCCTTTCCCTTGTGGAAAAATCCAAGGAGACCATCACTGCCAACAAGCAGCAGGACGTGCTGCCCAGCGGCTGCATCGACCTCTACAACTTCTACCGCGACCAGGAGCAGCCGGGCTATGCCGAGAGCTTCTGGGCCAAGCAGGGCATGGATGAGAACGTGCCCTACATGATGCTGTGCGTGCCCGGCGGGAAATCCCAGGAGGACTGGCGGCGGCTGGTACGGCTGGCCCAGGAACTGCGGGAACGGTCGGACGAACCGATGTACGCCGCGGTGGCCAGCGAAAAGGAGCACGAATACATCGTGCTCCAGACAAACGGCGCACTGCGCGATCAGGTGCAGAAAATGATCGGCCTTCTGGGCGCAAGCGGCGGCGTGGGCGTGAGCACTGCGGCCAGGCTGCGGCAGGAGACGCCCCGCACGCTGCGGGAGTCGGCCTGCGCGCTGTCCGCGCTGTTTTTCGACCCCTCGGGGGAGACGGTGTATTACGAAAAGCTGGCCTGCCGTGCAGCGCTGGACCGGGAAGAACTGCGTCGGCAGAAGCGGGAGATCCTGGGCCTTCTCGCCCGGCGGCAGTACGACGAGACCCAAAAGGACCTGACGGCGTGGTTTGCGGATATGGCCCGTCCCAGCGCGGAGGACGTCACCTGGGGGATCGACTACAGCAGACGGCTGGTGCTGGCGGTGGAGGAGCGCTATTATCACGAGGTGGACAAGCCGCCCCAGGAGATGGCCATCCAGACCTCGCTGGCGCAGTGCCGGGACCGGTGCCTGGATCTGATCAGGCGGCTGAAGAGCCTGCATGGCGGCCGGTGCTCACCCTCCATTGAAACGGCGCTGAAATACATCCACCAGCATTATCAGGAAAGCATCTCCATGGTGGGCGTGGCAAAATTGGTCTATCGCTCTCCGGAGTACTTTTCCCGCCAGTTCAAGGAAGAGGTGGGGGAGAACTTCAGCGTTTACCTCACGCTGTACCGTCTGGACCGGGCCAAGGAACTGCTGCTGCAGACCGACCTGCGGGTGAACGAGATCGCCGAACGGGTCGGCTATACGACCCCCGGATATTTCTCACGCCTTTATAAAAAATACAAAGGTGTGACACCGGAACAGGAACGTGGGTCAAAAATGTGACATGAAAAGTCAAAATAATACATATTCCGCGCAAGAATATTAAATTTGTCCATAAACCGGTCAAGGGTATGCCTTGGCCGGCTTTTTTTTCTTTTGTATTATAAAAGTGACGACGGAAAGGTAGAATTATGCCATTTCCAATTTTACGTGGTTTGCAACGAAAAAGGAGGAAGCAGAATGAACTTCAAGAAAATGGCTGCTCTGTCTATGGCTGCTTTGATGGCGCTGTCTCTGGCGGCCTGCGGCAACGGGACCACCAGCACTCCCGCGGCGTCTGGCAGCGGTGAGACCGATGCCGGCACCATTAACGTGGGCCTGGTCCTGGGCACCGGCGGCCTGGGCGACAAGAACTTCAACGATATGGCTTACGACGGCATCACCCGCGCTCAGGAAGAGCTGGGCATCACCTTCGACTACCTGGAGCCGGAGACCGCCAGCGATTACCTCCCCGACCTGCGCATCATGGCCGAGAGCGGCGAGTATGACCTGATCATCGGCCTGGGCTCTGACCAGGGCGACGCCATGAGCGAGATCATCGAGGACTTCCCCGACCAGAAGTTCTCTCACATCGACTCTTCTCTGGATCTGGACACCATCAGCTGCGTGAGCACCAAGTGGCAGGAGCAGACCTTCCTCACCGGTGTTATGGCCGGTCTGGGCACTCTGAGCGACATGGAGTTCGCCAACGAGGATAACAAGATCGGCGTCATCCTGGGCCAGGATAACCCCGCTCTGCGCAAGGGCGTTGTGGGCTACATCGCCGGCGCCAAGTACGTCAACCCCGACGTGGAAGTCATCGAGGGCAACGTGGACAGCTTCAACGACCCCGCCAAGGGCAAGGAGATCGCTCTGTCCATGTACAACCAGGGCGTTGACTTCATCCAGGCCATCGCCGGCGCGTCCGGCATGGGCATCTACACCTGCTCTGAGGAGACCGGCCGGTACTCCTTCGGCGTGGGCGCCAACGTCAACTACCTCAACCCCGACAACATCGTTGCCACCGCCGCCCGCAAGGTGGATGAGATGGTCTACAACGAAGTGAAGGCTGTCATCGACGGCACCTGGTCCGGCGGCGTGCACATCACCGGCCTGGCCGAGGGCGCTGTGGGCTACGACGACGCTCAGTCCAACGTGGTGGTCCCCGACGACATCAAGGCTGCCATCGAGGAGATCCGTCAGCAGATCGTGGACGGCACCCTGGTGCCCCCCGAGAGCATGGACGAGATCGACAGCTGGGTCGCTGCCAACCAGTACAGCAAGTAAGCAGCACTGGAAAGAACGGGTAGAAACGATCTGCACCGCATAACGGCGGGCGCTTCCGCTTGCGGGAGCGCCCGTTATGTGTAATAGCAGGTCGGCCCGTCGCTGCAATGCGCATCTTTGGTCAGGCAAGGCGCAAAGCCGCCTGCCTTTTGGCCCCGAGGGGGCGGCCGGATGCGCATGACGATAGCAGAAAGGAGGCTATGCCGCCATGAACGCGGTAGAGATGCACGGAATCGTTAAGCAGTACCCTCTTGTCCGGGCGCTGGATAACGTGAATTTCGAGGTGGAGAAAGGCGAGATCCACTCCATCCTGGGTGAAAACGGAGCCGGTAAATCCACCCTGATGAACGTGCTGTATGGCATGACGACCTGTGATGAGGGCGAGATCCTCATTGACGGGAAGAAGGTGTCGATCAAGCACCCGTCCCAGGCCATTGCGCTGGGCATCGGCATGGTGCACCAGCACTTCATGCTGACTCCGGTGATGACGGTCACCGAAAACATTATCGTCGGCAGTGAGCCTGTGAAAGGCCCCTTTGTCGACTACAAGACCGCCAGCAAAAAAGTGGCCGAGATGATCGAGGAGTATCATTTCGGCATTGACGCGAACGCCCGGGTCCAGACCCTTTCGGTGGGCCAGCAGCAGCGCGTGGAGATCCTCAAGGCCCTTTACCGGGGCGCCAACATCCTGATCCTGGACGAGCCCACCGCGGTGCTCACCCCTCAGGAGGTGGAGGAGCTGTTCGTGGTCCTGCGGGACCTGAAGGCTGCGGGCAAGAGCATCATCATCATCACCCACAAGCTCAAGGAGACGCAGGAGATCGCGGACCGGGTGTCCGTGCTGCGCGCGGGCGTCATGATCGACTCGGGGCTGCCCGTCAAGGGCTGCAGCATCAACGACCTGGCCCTCATGATGGTGGGCAGAAAGGTCGATCTGTCTTTCACGCGCCACCGGGACGACCCGGGCGATGTGGCCTTTGAGGTCAAGAATCTGAACCTGACCATCCAGGGCGTGCCGGTCCTGAAGGACCTGGCTTTGAAGGTCCGCAAAGGACAGATTCTGGGTATTGCCGGCATTGAGGGCAACGGCCAGACCGAGCTGATCGAGGTGCTCACCGGCCTGCGCAAGCCGGATTCCATGACCCTTTTGAAGGACGGGGAGCCCCTCAGCGGCAACGCGGCCCGCTTCCTGTCCGCCGGCGTGGGGCACATTCCCGAAGACCGCCTGAAGCGCGGCCTTGTGACGCCTCTGTCCATTGAGGACAACATCATCCTGGGCTACCACAAGCTGAACAAGTTCGCAAACCGCGGCATCCGTAAGGCCGGCGCCATCCACTCCTTCGCCGAAGAGAAGGTGGAGGAGTTCAAGGTGAAAACGCCCAACGTGCTGGAGAAATGCTCCTCGCTGTCGGGCGGCAACCAGCAGAAGGTCATCATTGCCCGTGTGTTCAGCCAGGACCCGGATGTTCTGATCGCTGCCCAGCCCACCCGCGGCGTGGACGTGGGCGCGCAGGAGTTCATCCACAGCCGTCTGCTGGACCTGCGGGACCAGGGCAAGGCCATCATCCTCATCTCTGCCGATCTGGATGAGGTGCGCCGCCTCAGCGACCGTGTGGCCGTGATCTATGACGGCCGTATCGTGGCCGAAAGCAACCACGACGAGTGGGACGAGATGGAACTGGGCCTGCTGATGACAGGCGGCAAAGAAGGGGGAGGGGAGAGCGCATGAAAAAGAAGAACGATGTTCAGCGGGAGAACCGACTGTCCCGCCTGGACGGCGCGCCGCTGTCCATCATCTCCCTGCTGATCTCCATTGTGATCAGCGCCGTGATCCTGGCTGTCAGCGGCTATAATCCCTTCGAGGCCTACAGCGCGATCATCGCCGGCGCCTTCGGCAGCCTCCGCGGCATTGCCCAGACGCTGACCCAGGCGACTCCGCTGATCTTCACCGGCCTTGCTTTCACGCTGGCCAAGAAAGCCAACCTCATCAACCTGGGCGTGGAAGGCCAGCTCTACATGGGCGCGCTTGGCGCGGCCATCGTGGGCACTGTGGACCTGCACCTGCCCATGGTGATCCACCTGCCTCTGGCCATTCTGGGCGGCCTGATCCTGGGCGCGCTCTTCGGTGCTCTCATCGGCTTTTTGAAAGTGAAGTTCGGCTCCAATGAGGTCGTTGCCGGCGTTATGCTCAACACCATCGCGACCCTGTTCGTCAGCTACCTGCTCAACGGTCCCATGCTGGCCGAGGGCAGCAGCGTGGCGCAGACCGAGCGTGTGGTGGAAAGCGCCCGCCTGCCCCGTATCTTCCAGTCCTATCAGCTGACCATCGCCATCATCATTGCGGTGATCGCCTGTATCCTGGTGCGCTGGTTCATCAACCGCACCACGCTGGGCTACGAGATCCGCTGCGTGGGCCTGAACCCCAAGGCCGCCGAGACGGCCGGCATCAGCATTGGCAAGGTGCTGATCCTTTCCATGTGCATTTCGGGCGCCATCGCCGGCATGGCCGGCGCCAGCCATGTGCTGGGCGTTGACCGCCGCCTGATCGACGGCTTCTCCTCCGGCTACGGCTTCAACGGCATCGCCGTGTCCGCTCTGGCGGCGGAGAACCCTGTGGGCGTCATCTTCGCCGGCCTGGTTTTCGGCGTTCTGAAAGCGGGCGCCATGGAACTCAACCGCAGCACCGGTATCCCCACGGAATTCGTGGATGTGATCCAGTCCATGGTGGTCATCTTCGTGTCCGCGCCTCTGCTGGTCAAGGGAATGCTCCACATCAAGAACAACTACAGCGGCAAGAAAGCCGCCAAAGTGGCAAAGGAGGCATAAGAGATGGGTATTATTCTTACATATCTGATCCCCATTCTGGCCTCCACGGTGTCCATGTCCACGCCGCTGATCTTCGCCTCTGTGGGCGGTGCCTTCTCGGTGCGAAGCGGCGTTATGGCCCTGGGCCTGGAGAGCATGATGATGTGCGGCGCTTTCGGCGCTGTGCTGGGCTCCTATTACTCGGGCAGCTTTGTGGTGGGCCTGCTCTGCGGCATGCTGGGCGGTATGCTCATCGGCCTGTTCCACGCTGTGCTTTGCGTTCGCTATAAGGTCAACCAGGTCATCAGCGGTATCGGCCTGAACCTGCTGGCCACCGCCATCACCACGCTGCTCATGCAGATCGTCTGGGGCAACAAGGGCACTTCCGAAATGGTGGACTCCATCGATACCTCCATCGGCGGCCCCATCCCCATCATCAGCGAGCAGTCCTTCAACTTCTTTGTGATGATCGCTGTGGTGGTCATCGGCTGGATCGTTCTGTTCAAGACCCGCTACGGCCTGCGCCTGCGCATGGTGGGCGAGAACCCCAGAGCGGCCAGCTCCATGGGCCTGCGGGTGCACGCGCTGAAGTATTCGGGCGTGATCATCTGCGGCATCCTGGCCGGTTACGGCGGCGCCTTCCTGTCTCTGGACCAGCTGAACATGTTCGTCCGGGACATGACTGCCGGCCGCGGCTACATCGCGGTGGCCATCAACATCCTTGGCCGCTACAACCCGCTCTACATCGTACCCTGCGCCCTGCTGTTCGGCTTCTGCGACGCGGTGCAGATCTACCTCCAGGGCCAGGGCGTGCCCTCTCAGCTCATCCAGATGCTTCCTTATCTGGCCACCCTGCTGGTCCTGGCCTTCGGCGTGCGGCACATCCAGGCCCCCGCCGGTGTGGGCAAGCACGAGGACGACTGAGCGGCGCATCCGACCCGAAAAAGTATTTCCCCGGCTATATCCAAAATTTTTGCCTGTCCGGCTGTGAGACAGTCCGTCTGCTCTACGAAGCGGACGAAGGAAAGGAGAAAACATGAAAGAACTTGTAACGCGTATTCCGGTTGCTCCCGAAGGCATGCCTGTCACGGACATCTACAGCGAGAGCGCTCAGTTCCCCGGCATGGCCGTTCAGAACGGCGCGGTGTATGTTCACTATCAGGCTTTCAAGAACCGGCATGACACGCTGAAGGTCGGCGTTCTGGGCGAAGACGGCCTGAAGGACGTGCAGACCATTTCCGGTGAGGGCGAGGTCCTCTATCCCGTGTCCCTGGCCCACGACGGCGCGATCTGGTTCGCCTGGAGCGAAGCCAAAGACCGTCAGTGGTCTGTTTTGGCCCGTTTCGTCAAGGACGGCGTGTGGAGCGAGACCATCGTGGTCGACCACGGCGAGGCTGTGCTCTACCCCTGCCTGTACGCTTGGAACGGCGACCTTTATATCATGTGGACCCGTCAGTACAAGAACGGCGCCCAGGCGGTCACCTGCGCGCTGAGCGAGGCGGGCGCCGGCGAGGCCGAGGTCATCTCTGTCTCTGCCGAGGCCTACCGCGCCAACGCCTGCCAGGGCGGCGACGGTAACCTCTATGTGACCTACGACGCCTACCGCAACGGCGGTTATGACGTGATGGCCCGCGTGAAGACCGCCGCCGGCTGGAGCGAGGAGATCCGTGTGGATCAGAGCGAGGACTGGGTCTGCGCTCCCCGCATCATGCCCGCTCCCACCGGCGCCACCGTGTGCTGGTACACCTTCGGCTACGGCGCCACCTTCGGCGTCTACGCCTCCGACCTCACCGCCTGCGACGGCGCGCTGTGCGCCGCTCCTGTCCAGACCCTGACCGAGAACGTGGGCTGGTACATGGATCTGGCGGTGGCCTCCAACTCCAAGGGCCTGCAGGCGGTCGCCTACACCTGGGGCAAGGACAAGGTCCAGGTTCGTGTGCGCCAGGCCGGCGGCAGCTGGACCGAGGGCGCTCAGATGTCCTATGAGGATATCCACTGCGCCATGTATCCCTCTCTGCTGGTGGGCGAGGACGGCACCATCTGCATGGCTTGGCAGTTCGCTTTCCGCAACGGCCACTATGACCGCAATGCCCAGGCCGTCATCACCCGCTTCACCGCCGAAGACGTGGAGAAGCGCCAGGATCCCTCCACCGAGCATGCGGAGAACAACTTCTGCATCCCCATCGCTGCCGAGAAGCATCTGGACCGCCGCACCGACGAGGAAGTGGCGGAGTGGCTGAAGAAGAACGGCTACACCGGCAAGCTCCTCTTCGGCGACATCCACGGCCAGAGCGGCATTTCCGACGGTATGGGCAAGATCGACCAGTACTACCGCCGCAGCCGTGCCAAGGCGAACCTGCAGTTCTCCTGCCTGACCGACCATGACTGCTACCCCGACTGGATCTCCCAGTCCGAGTGGGAGCTGATGCGCACCACCGCCCATCTCATGGACACCGACAACGAGCTCACCTGCATCCTCTCCTTCGAGTGGACGCCCAACGAGTATCAGTACGACTTCGGCCACAAGAACGTCTACTTCCGCGACGATGACGGTGACATCTTCCGCTCCGGCGACAAGAGCGGCATCACCCCCACCGACCTGTACGCCAGCATCAAGAAGTACCGCGCCATGTGCATCCCGCACCACCCCGCCGCCGACTGGGGCATGGTGAGCGCGGCCACCGACTGGTCCTTCCACGACGACCAGGTGGAGCGCCTGGCGGAGATCTACTCCCGTCACGCCCCCTACGAGGACTTCGAGAGCCGGAGCAAGTACACCAAGAACATCAAGAAGTTCCCCCGCCGCAGCGTGCAGGACGCTCTGGCCCGCGGCTACCGCATGGGCTTCACCGCCGGCAGCGACTCTCACCAGATGGAGCACGGCGTGGAAGGCGGCATCGTTGCCATCTACACCCCCACCCATGACCGGGCGGGCATCTGGGACGCTATGTACGACCGCCGCACCTACGGCACCACCGGCGCCCGTATCCTGCTCTCCTTCAAGGCGGAGGGTCAGCCCATGGGCAGCGAGATCAAGGTGCCGGAAGGCAAGCCTGTCCAGTTCGAGATCAGCGTGCTGGGCACCAAGACTGTGAAGGTGGAGCTGCTGAAGAACAACCAGGTCATCCAGACCTGGGAGCCGGGTTCCGACGCGTGCGACGTCACCTGGGCGGACAGCGATCGCAGCGCGAGCGATTACTACTATGTCCGCGTCACCCAGCCCGACGAGCATATGGCCTGGTCCAGCCCCATCTGGGTCGACAAAGAGTAATCCCCAAAAATCTTCTATCAGTAAAAAAGGGTGCTGCCGATGAGGCAGCACCCTTTTTGGTTTAGTGCACGGAGCTGTGTGTCAGCGTTTTGCGCTTTTTTGATAGATGCGGTAAGCCGCCACACAGAGAAGAATTTGCGCCACGGAGGAGATGGGCGTGCCCAAACCGATGTGGAACAGGGAAGCGCCTTCCAGCCGGCTCATCCAATAGACCGCCGGGATCCTCACACAGAACGCGCCGAACACGCCTTGCGCCATGACGAAAACAGTTTTTCCGCAGCCGTTGAAGTAACCGATGAAGCAGAAGAGGATGGCGGTGAGCAGGCAGTCGATGGCGTAAGCTTTCAAATAATCGTGGGCAAAGGCGATGACCTGTGCCTCGCCGGAAAAGACAGAGGCCAGCAAATCCCCCGCAAAAAATGCGATGGAGCCCATGATAAAACCGGCGGCCAACGCGGTCTTGATGCCGTAAAACAGCGCCTTGCGGGAACGCTCGAATTCTCCGGCGCCGTTGTTCTGGGCAACAAACGCCGAAATGGACTGCATATAAGCAGAGGCCACCAGCATCAGAAACACGCAGACTTTCTCCGCAACGCCCACCGCGGCAGACTCCATCACGCCCATGCTGTTGACCACCATCTGGATAAACAGAAAGGAAAACTGCACCAGCAGTTCCTGCAGCGCGATGGGCACGCCCACCAGCAGAATTTTTTTCAAACAGGCGGGGTCAAAGCGTATGAACTTTTTGGAGAAGGCGAAGGGCAGGTTTTTCCTGCTGATAAAATAGAGAGAGAACACCACGCTGATGGCCTGGGCGGACACGGTGGCAATGGCGGCGCCGGCGGCTCCCATGCCAAAACCCGCCACCAGCACCAGGTCGCCCAAAACGTTGATGGCGCAGGCAATGACCACAGTGAGCAGCGGGGTGCGTGAGTCACCGATGCCGCGGAAGACCGCACCGATCACGTTGTATGCGGTGATGAAAACGGTGCCAAGCCCGCAGATCTTCACATAGGCCCCGGTCTGCGAAAATGCCTCCGCCGGCGCATGCATAAAGGCGGCCAGGGAATCGCTGAAGGGAACGACCAGCGCCGTCACGGCCACCGCCAGCACGGCAAAAATCGCAATGCCGGTCCCCACGCCCCGGCCGGCTTCTTCGGGCTTCCCGGCTCCGATGCGGTCGCCTACAAAGACGGTCACGCCCATGGTCAGGCCGGTGATGACCATGGTGATCATGTTGAAAAGCTGGCTGCCGGATGCCACTCCGGATTGCTCAAAGGTGTCGGCGAACTGCCCGACAATGATCAGATCCGCCGCGCCGTACATGGCCTGCAGAAAAAGCGCCAGCAGGACCGGGAACGCGAAGGAGATAAGAGAGCGAAGAATGTTTCCCTGAAGAAGATTTTGTGTGTTGGCCCGACTCATGATATCCTCCCTGTGGATCATTTTCACCGCCGGGGCACAGCTGCCGCAAAAAAAGAGCCGGATAAGAAAAGCAGGGA
The DNA here is from genome assembly GCF_048426865.1 of Candidatus Allofournierella merdipullorum. Lineage (NCBI taxonomy): Bacteria > Bacillati > Bacillota > Clostridia > Eubacteriales > Oscillospiraceae > Allofournierella > Candidatus Allofournierella merdipullorum. The sequence continues at coordinate 5,291 of NZ_DBFNWJ010000011.1, read as the reverse complement.
TCTCACCTGCCATCTTATCCAGCTCACAGCCTCATCAGTGCTGCTCACCCTCCGATGAACGCTGACCATTGTATCAGATTTCAAAAGAGATGTCAAACGGAACACAAGGCGGCAGATGGAAAAAACGGGATGTTCCTGTTATACTGAAAAAAGAACGTTTTAAGAAAGGGAAGAGTGCCGTGCCTGTCATCCTGGACCGGCATCTGCGGGAGCAGATCGCCCGTGAATCAAACGATTTCCCCATCAGCTTTTTTGAAAATGAACTTTCGGAACTGCCCAACCGGGAAGGCCCTCTGCATTGGCATCCCGACTTCGAGATCGCCCGGGCAGAGCGGGAAACGCTGGAGTACCAGGTGGGACAGGAGCGCATCCTGCTGCAGCCGGGGGACAGCCTGTTTGTGAACGGCAACCTGCTGCACGGCGTAAAGCAGGTGGGCGGCGACGCGCCGGACCCGATGCCCATCGCGGTGTTTTCCGGCTCGCTGATCGGGCCGGAGAGCGGTGTGCTCCATCAAAAATACATCGCCCCCGTGGCGAAATGCGCGTCGCTGCCCTTTGTGATGTTCCGGCGGCAGGACGAGCGCTGCGGGGAAGTACACAGCCTGCTGGATGAACTGTTTTCCTGCCTGCGTCTGCGACCGGTCTGTTGGGAGATGAGGGTGCAGCGCCTGTTGTGCAGCCTGTTCGAGTATCTTTTCCGCAACCTGGACTCGCTGCCCCGCTGCCCGGCCACCCGCGTCCAGCTCCGTTCTCAGGTGCGGGTGCAGCAGATGCTGGCGTACATCTACGAGCACTACGAGGAGCAGGTCACCGTGGACGACATCGCCCGGGCTGCCAGCGTCGGCCGCAGCGAGGCCACCCGCTGCTTTCAGGAGTACATGGGCTGTTCCCCGGTGAGCGCCCTCATCCGACACAGGCTCCAAACCGCCCACCGACTGCTGCACGACCGCTCCGTGACTGTCCAGGAGGTCTGCTGCGCCTGCGGGTTCCGCTCGCCCAACTACTTCGCGCGCCAGCTCCGCAAACTTTACGGCTACACGCCGGGTCATGTGCGCGATTTGGGAGAATAGTTCTACTGTTTGGGGGATTTATCCCTTATGTGGTTCTGGTTTTGCTGTTATAATGCCATACGACGGCTTGCGCCGAAATCGGAGCACAGCGGAAAGGAACCACTATGACCCAACGAACAAAGTATCAAAAAACGTTGCACGCCTGTTACCTGGGCTATGTAACGCAGGCAATTTGCGCAAATTTTGCGCCGCTGCTTTTTCTGACTTTCCCAAAAACCTACAAAATCTCTTTTGCCCAGATTGCGCTGATCCCCAGCGTGTTTTTCATGACCCAGTTGCTGGTGGATCTTGCCGCGGCGGGATTTGTGGACAGAGTGGGTTACCGGGCCTGCGTGGTCGCGGCCCATGTCCTGGCGGCAGCAGGGTTGGCGTTGCTGGCAATTCTGCCGGACGTGCTGCCCTTGCCATTTGCGGGAATTTTGCTGGCCGTGATGATTTATGCGGTGAGCAGCGGGCTGATAGAGGTGCTCATCAGCCCCATCGTGGAGGCCTGCCCCTTTGAACACAAGGAGAGCCGCATGAGCCTGCTGCACTCCTTTTACTGCTGGGGCATGGTCGCGGTGGTGCTGGGGTCAACGCTCTTTTTCACGGTGTTCGGCCTGGAGAACTGGCGCGTCCTGACGTTGCTGTGGGCGCTTGTGCCGTTGGCCAATGTCCTGAACTTCGCCGTCTGCCCCATTGGGCGGCTGGTCGAGGAAGGGAAGGGGCTGGGAACAGGCAGGCTGCTTCGCCTGCCGGTGTTTTGGTTGCTGATCCTTTTGATGGCCTGCGCCGGCGCGGCGGAAAACTCGATGACGCAGTGGGCGTCCGCCTTTGCGGAAGCCGCGACGGGCGTGCCCAAAACCGTCGGCGACCTTGCGGGCCCCTGCCTGTTCGCGGTTTTCATGGGTCTGTCCCGAGTGCTCTGCGCCGGGCTAAGCCGGAATTTGCCCCAAAAGATGCTCATGCTGGGGTGCGGCGTGTTGTGCGTCGGCTGCTACCTGCTGGCGTCCCTGTCGCCCTCCCCGGCGCTGGGGATGGCGGGCTGCGCCCTGTGCGGTTGTTCTGTGGGTGTCCTGTGGCCGGGCACCATCAGCATGTCCGCGCAGCTTTGCCCCGCAGGCGGCACAGCCATGTTCGCCCTGCTGGCGCTGGCCGGCGATTTTGGCGGCACGATGGGGCCGATGACGGTGGGCTTTGTCTCCGAACTGGCGGGCGGCGATCTGAAAACAGGGCTGCTGGCGGCGGGGGCCTTTCCTATCGCGCTGGTGGCAGGTCTGGCCGCGCTGAACCGGCAAAAATGACCCCTCGGCCGGGCGGCAGAGTACGGGTATGCAAGCGCGTCGGAGTATGATACAATGCAAAGTGTGATTTTCCTGCTCGGCAGGCCTTTGAAGGGGAGTAGATGAGATGACCAAGATACTGTTCATCTGCCATGGTAACATCTGCCGCAGCCCCATGGCAGAGTTTGTGATGAAAGACCTGGTGAAGAAGGCGGGCTTTGGGGCGCAGTTCACCATCGCCTCCGCGGCCACTAGTACGGAAGAGATCGGCAACCCGGTCTATCCGCCCGCCCGTCGGATGCTGGCGCAGCACGGCATTTCCTGCGACGGCAAAACGGCCCGGCAGGTGCGCCGGGCGGAATACGCCGACTGGGATTTGTTCATCGGTATGGACTTTGCCAACCTGAGGAACATGGAGCGTATTTTCGGCGGCGACCCGGAGCACAAAATACACGCCCTGCTGGATTACACCGCCCGCCCCGGCGAGGTGGCGGACCCCTGGTATACCGGGGACTTTGAAGCCACCTGGCGGGATGTGCTGGCCGGCTGCACCGGGCTGCTGGACAGCCTGAGCAAAGGATAAGCAAAACGAGGCCGCAGATTGAGCATCTGCGGCCTCGCTGTTTTTTTCAGTACACCACGTCCAGTGTGGACAGACTTGCGGCCATCTGCCCTGGCTCACGGTCACTCAGAGGAGAAAACTCCAATTCGTCGCCCTTCCAGCGCACGGTGTAATAGCCGAAGGAAATATTCCCGGCGTCGTCGTGCAAGTCGCACTGGACCTGCAAAATGCCGTTGGAACGCAGGAAATAGCGATATTCCAGCCGGTCGTAGTCATCAAAGCGCAGGTCGTGTTCGATCGCGGCCTTCAAATCGCCGGCGTTTTTGAACTGGGAAAATTCTTCTTCCGTCAACTCCGTGGCCCCATACTCTTTGTAGGTCTCGCCGTAGAAGAAGATGTAGGTACCTTTCACGGTGTGCAGCAGCATAAGATCATCGGCGGCTTGATACGCGCCGTCATAGCTCTCCACATAAAGGACGATGTCGCCCGCGTCGGTCATTCTCACGTTGCCGGGCTGGTTGTCCGCCAGACAGACGACCTCGCCGTCCCGCAGAGCCAGAATGGAAAAGAAAGCAGTGGTACCCATGCCCACATGGCGGTTCACCGCCACATGGTTCTCTCCGTCCGCGTTCAACACCTCTAAAGTACAAACATCCAGCTCCGGCTCCGCCCGGCAAACGACGCTGCACTCAGCCGTGTCCCCGCCGCAGTACCAGACCATATTGCTGTGCGGGTCGGACGCGCCGCACACGCCGAAAAGTTCCTTTGCACCGTCCCCATCAAGGTCCAGACAGATGTGGTTCAACATTTCCCGGCCGGAGGCTTCTTCCACCGCGGCCAGCAGCCGGGCCTCGTCCGGGTCATCGGGCGTGGGGCGGGGCAGCGGACTGGCGGTGGGCGCCGGGGCAGGGGAGACAGCGGGCGCACTCTGGGCCGAAGAAGAAACGGCATGCCCGGCGGCGCACCCAACCAGCAAAAACGCAAAACTGCAGGTCAGAGCAAGCAATCGTTTCATAAGCGGCTCTCCTTTCAATCCGCGTCCTGTTAAAGCATCACAACGCACTCGAACATTGTCCCGGATTGCAAGGAAGCCCCTTTTACTTCCCGCCCATCACAGGAACGGGGGAATGAAATACATCAAATCTGACCGCAGTTCCATTCCCAATTAATAATCAAAAGCATGTTCGCCGACCGTAATTTGCCGCGTTAACGTTTCCTCTTTATGGGGTTTGCGGATCTCAATCAAATTCAAAACAGTATAGGCGCGTTTCCGTAGAAATTCAATCATACGGTGATTGTTGGGATGAACGTAGTTATAAACGGTATCGCCTCCAAAAGAAGCTGAGATTTCCTCGGCTCTGCTATGCAGAGCTGTGGCGACACCTTGGCGGCGGAAATCCGTTTTGACAAAGAGGGATTCGACCCACACAACCCCACCATCGATACGGCAAACCATGTAGCCCGCATATTTACCATCCACTAGTGCGGCAAACACCGGAAACTGGGCAGAGAGATAGTCTTCCATCTCGTCACGCCCAGCTTCCAGATTGGGTTTTGATACCACACCTTTATAAGAACGCAATTCTACCCGAAACTGTGCGACCATTTCAGCAAATTCATCATTTACCTGTTTGACCTCAATGATTTCCATAAAATGCACTCCCTCATTCATTTCTTCCTTGATATGTCAGTCGGTATGAAGTTTGGATAAAAGAACCACCGCCTTGACGGTTGTTTCAGTTTCCAAGGGAAGTTCTTTCACTTCCTCGCCATCAACAGGCACAGGGAAATTGAATACGATCTTCTTTATCCAGCTTCCGTCTTTCCTTTTCTCCGGGAACATTTCAATTCGCTCGATAAAGGCTTTCATAAACTCTTTCTGTTCCGCTTCCGTTGCGGAATGGTAGACTTCATCAAATGCCAGTAAGAGCCGATAGATATTGTCGCCGGAGATTTTCTCCTGCTGAATGCTGCGGATTTGGCTTTGCAATTCGCCAATCTGAACTTCGATATCCTCTATGGTATCATACTGCTCATCATAGCGGCGCTGCAAGTCCAAAATCTTTCTGTCATATTGGGCATCGTTGATGTCCAAGGTGTCCATCTGACGCTCCAAGCGGCTTTTCGTTCCAAAGGCTTGCTTCAACTGTCCTTGCAGGACGGCGATCTGCTTTTCCATATCCTCTGTATCAACGGCCGATCCGATTTTCGCCTGAATCGCTTCTACAAACCGGGGATTGTTGACCATAGCGGATATAATCTTTGCCACAAACTTGTTGATTTCCGTCTGCTCAATATTCAGTCGGAAGCTGCACTCATGCCCGGTAGGTGTTACCGTGTTTTTGCAGTAGTAATAATACCTCGTTTTCTTGTCCTTGCTGTGAGCCTTGGCGATAT